>JBFIEP010000333.1:0-3939 GCA_041603335.1 Elusimicrobiota bacterium
AACGACGACATCGAGAACAACATCCGCCCCCATATCGATTACTTTCGACGCTCCCGGCACAAACCCCGAGAAAAGACCCGCGACCTTACGAAACTTCCCCTGGGCCTTGTCGTTTAAATCCTCATATTTAAAGATATCGGTTTGAAACAAGAGCCTATCCCGCATGGGGCCCAATTCTTGCTTCATGTTTTTTTCCACAAGCTTATGCTGTTCTAATTCCTGATCCTTTCCCAGCTGAACACCGTGAACAACAAGGATAATGCGTGGTAACTTTGGATCAACCTTTCCGAATACACCGATTTTTGTTGCCACCTAGTAATTCCTCCCGAAAGGCCTGACTACGTAAACAAAACTAAAACCGCGCGCCGAGGGAGAAACGCTGGACGTTTCCTAAGGCGCCGAAGGGCGTGAATGTATAGTCGGCGCGATAGCCGTTACGGCGAATGCCAAATCCGCCGCCCAGGCCGCCAAGCTGCCCGAGAGCACCATCAGCCCCGGAAGTTCCATCAAACTGGGAAGCATACCCCGCACGTAAGGAGAACGACGGCAAAAGCGCATATTCCGTGCCGATGCCGATATCGATTCCGCCCTCATTTAAATCCTGACGAAGATCAACGGCGATATTCAACGTTCCGCCAACGCGATACGCCGCGCCCACCGATGCCGTCAGCGGCAAGGGATCGACCTGATCAAGGAACTGCATACCACGTCCGACATTCAGCAAGGACGCACCCAACGTAATCGGCCGACCTGAAAGTGTGTGCTGAGCGCCAAAATCCGCCGCGACGGTCTCTGCCGAATACCCTGCGATTTCACTACGTAGATACTTCAAACTTCCCCCCATGCGCGTACGCTTGGAAACTCCCTTGGCGTAAGAGAACGCGTAGGCGGTATCGGATGCCTCGTAACCGGCGGAAACATTTCCATTCGCGTCGCGGCCTTCGAACTTCCCGCTTCCCAACCGCGTCACACCCAAACCAACGGTTCCATACTTCGTGGGCTGAGCATACCCAATGAAGTCAAAAGTCGTCCCAAGCAGCCATTGCGAATGGGTCGCGCCAAACTCCTTATGGTTAATGGCAGCAAGGCCGCTTGGGTTGTAGTAGATCGAATCGACATCACGCGCCATCGCCGTATAGGCACCGCCGAGGGCGGCGGGACGAGCTCCGGTTCCTATCCGCAAGAAGGAGGCACCTGTCTGAGCACCCGCAAACAAGAATGACGACGGGGTTAGAAAGAATATGCCGAAGAGTGCCAGCACCCAAGGGCGGACTAACGCGAACGCTAAACGATCCAGTATTCCCGGTTTCATCGTACCACCGCGAACTTTCCGGTTTTTCGAAGGTCGCCATGGCCGCCCTTCTTTGCCTGAATTACATAGAGGTACACACCGCTAGCGATCCTTCCGTTCCACGCAGCGCGATAAGCGTACTTTCCATTTACAACCGACGGCGTTCCGCCCATGGACTCAGAATGCACCAAGCGTCCCGCGACATCATAAACTCGAATCTCAACAGAGTCGGCGATACCCACCTCGATGTGGAAGGTGGGCTTCTCACCCCGAACTGCGGGGTTGGGGTATACGTAAACATCTCCAAGGGCAAAGGCCGGATTCGCTGCCCCCACCACTAAAGCCCCCGGCTTGAGAACCTGATACAGCGAGAAGTGATTAGTCTTAGCGCTCACGGTACGCGCGGCGAGGTTGACGGTAGAGTTCAGCGCGTCCCACTCCTCGGTTTCCGTGTTCCAGTAGTAGATCTTAAGCGAGTCTTCATCCTCGTCGCCGTCATAGGGAAGGGTGATCGTGACATCTTCGGCAAATACCGTTCCCGACGGACCAAACTCAACAGCACTTCCGGCTTCTGCGAGACCTGAGCCTTGGCCTGCCGCCAAGCGGAGGGGATCTGCCGCCGCCACCGACAGGGTTAATTCTTCGTCGTCTCCCAACGCTCCCTCGGGGACATCAAGCGATGCACGGTCCTTGCCTTCCAACCGGGCTTTTTCTCCTGCATCAACCCAGATACCTGCGACTTCCTCTTCCTTGTCTTCCTCCTCCGTCTGATTGACTGCCGCAAGACCCAAGCCGCCGCCGGATTCTCCCGTGAGAACCACCGTCGGTCCATCAGGAAGACCGAACGCCTGAACGCGCTTGTTGTCGTGATCAGCGACCCAGAGACGCCCATCGGACCCCAAGGCTAAGCCAAGGGGTTTCTTAAATACCGTATCGGCAGGGAGCGGTTTCTTATCATCGATCTTTCCCTTCTTCCCGAAGGAATAGCGCAAAAGACCCTGAGCATCAAAACGCGAGATCGTATCGTGATCGCGGTCCGATACAAAAATGCAGTCCCCCGACGGTGACACCGCGACCCCTTCCGGCTTCTTCAACCCTTCCACCGCTCCCAGCGAAAGCAATGTCGATCCGGTGGGTCCCAACTTCAGCACCCGCCGCCCGCCGCCATCAGCGACGTAGACATTCCCCCCGGCATCAACCGCAATCGCCTTGGGTTTAGTCTTCTTATCCGGATCATCCGGAATGGGTGGGAGCGCCAGTTCCCGGAGGAACTCACCGGCGGCATTTAAGACCTGGATGCGCTGGTTGTGGGTATCGGCGACGTAGATATCCCCGTTGGAACCAAGGGCGACATCTTCGGGATGGTCAAATTCTCCCTCACCATTACCCTTCTTAATCTTGCCCTTGTGAACACGCCCGAGCTCCAATAGCACCGACCCGTCAGCGGCGAGTTTTAAGATGCGATGATGATCGGTATCGGCAATAAAGACATTTCCTGCCGCGTCGAGTGTCACGCCCTTGGGCTTCTGAAGCTTCGGTGAGCCTTTATGTTTTCCCTTTCCCCCAAAACGTGCGACGAAGCCTCCGGCAGAAGTATACAAACGCACTTCATTGTTGTGGGTATTGGCCACCGCAAAGGATCCATCAGGGCCGACGCCGATGTTATGGGGTTTCTCAATAACTTTCTTCCTACCGAGGACCACTAGCCTTCCCGGTTCGCCCACAAATACCGTCACCGAGGAGGTCGCCTCGCGGCCAAAGACATCAGCCACCTTCAACGTGATGATCTTCTCGCCCGTGATCCCAGAGGAATCCCAACTTCCAAGAAGCCCATCCTCTACCGCGCCACCCGAAGCAAAAACTTCCTCATCGATTTCTAATGTGTAATTCCCGGAAGTCGTCCCGAGAACTCTAATCACACCTTGCACCACTCGGCAAATTCCCGTGCCCTCATCGGTCGGAGAGGTTATCTCTGCTACTAGATTTTCAAGATCAACACCGACATTCACCTTTGTGAGAGTCTCAGCGTTGGCGACATTGTCGAGCGCATAGAAAGAAAGAACATGGATACCCTGCGCCAACGTAAACGGACCCGTCGGCGGGGCAAACGCGCTGCCATCGATAGACAATAGAGTTTCCGCCACGCCGCTGCCCGCATCCGTGGAAGCAAGCGACAACTCATCTTCTGCTGTAATAAAAATACTGCTTCCGGAAACAGAAAGCGTCGTCTCAGGGGCGGTGCCATCAACAGTAAAGGATTCGCTCTTAGCCCCCTCGACATTGCCTACTTTATCGACGGAATGAAACGTAATTGTTTTTGGACCTTCCGGCAGAAAGAACGGGCCGGAATAAGTTTGTCCATTATAAATCGTCTCAGCAATTCCGGCCGTCGTTCCGCCCAGCGGGGTCTGATCGACCGCCGTTAACACCACGGCTGAAGCCGTCGATATAAATTCATTAAACGTCGGACCTGTTATGGAAAGCACCGTTAGAGGTGGCTTGAGATCAAATATGAAAGGGGCATAGAGCGAGGTATGGAAAATCTCCCCCGAGATAATGCCCTCGTTGGCGGAAACAATAACAATGGTTTGATTCACAACCGACGCCGAGGACCAAAGCATCGACGCGTCATCGTAGGTGTAGATCGA
>JBFIEP010000334.1:0-3918 GCA_041603335.1 Elusimicrobiota bacterium
CATTAAACCGCCGGTTCGACAGGAATAGATTGAGTCCCAGCGGTGGGGTCATGTAGCCGATTTCAAGATTGACCAGGAAAATGATTCCCAAGTGAATCGGATCAATACCGTATTGAGCGGCAATTGGGATGATGATCGGCACCACGATGATGATCGCCGAAAATATCTCCACCATGTTGATGATGAGGAGCAGGATATTCAACACGATCAGGAAAATTACTTTCGACTGAACGTAGAGGTTTAGCCACTCAAATAACCGATCCGGAATTTCCGCATCGATCATGTAGTTCGTGAGACCGAGCGCACAGCCGAGTACGATGAGAATAGAGCCGACAAGGATCATGCTGTCAGTAACGATCTTGGCCAAATCATTAAATTTGATGTCGCGGTAAATGAAGACTTCAACGATGAGAACGTAGAATGCCATGACCGCGGCGGCATCGGTCGCAGTGAATGCCCCCCCGTAAATGCCGCCAATGATGACAAACGGCAGCGGCACTTCCCAGATCCCTTCTCGTCCCGCTGTAATGACGTCTTTGAAGATGAAGGGGTTGGCTTTGACGCCCGCTTGCTTGCCGATGATCATTGCGTAGACGCAGAGAGCGCCGATTAGGATCATGCCGGGGAAGGCGCCCGCGACGAAGAGATCATCGATCGAAACCTTCGCGACAAGCCCGTAAAGAATGATCGCAAGCGAAGGTGGAAACAGCAGTCCGAGGCTGCCGGTGCAGGTCATGAGACCGAGAGAGAAATTCTCCGGGTAGCCTTGTTTACGCAGCATCGGATAGAGGAGTCCGCCGAGAGCGATGATCGTGACGCCGGAAGCCCCTGTAAACGCGGTGAACAGCGCACAGCTAAAGAGCGCGACGACAGCGAGTCCGCCCGGCATCCACCCAAATAACGCGCGCGCGAGCTTGAGCAAGCGCTTGGGCGCGTTCGATTCTGCGAGCATAAATCCCGCGAAGGTGAAGAGTGGAATTGCGATGAGTGCCGGGAGGCTGGCGAGGCGGTAGGTCTCAATAATAACGGCCGCGAGGTCGGTGCCGTCCCAATAGAAAAATAACATGGCGAGCCCGCCGAGGAGGGCGAAAACAGGTGTACCGATAGCAGCGAGAATCAGCGTTACGAGTGTGATAAGAACTGCGGTCACGACATGCCGTCAACAGGGTCGGAGGGAGTTTTCGGCTCTGCAAATCCAAGCAATACAGCCCCGGCCTGGATCGCTTTGACTGCATAGTGGAATGCGAGTAGGGCAAATCCCGCCGGCAAAATAACTTGAAAGATCCAGGCGGGAGCATGCCAACTGCCGATGGAAAAAAGAACCGACGCCCCCTCCCGTTCCATTTCAAGGAAGGTCCATGAGGCGTGCGCCAGGGCCGCTGAGACGCCTGTGGTGAAGGTGGCTACAACAAGATCGACAGTCGAGCGCACCTTCCCTTTGAACAGGCGTGTGGCAGCGTCCATAGCGAACTGTCTATCTTCGTGGGCGGCGACCGATGCCCCGATGAAGGCGACCCAAAGCACCAAATGCTTGAGAAAGCTGTCAGCCCATAAAATTCCAGAGTGGAAAACTCCGCGCAGCACGACCTGGAGGAAGGCCAGGAAAACCATGAGTACGATAAAAACAATAAGAATCTTTTTTTCGATTCCTACGATGCGTTTATCCAGGTTTGTTAGGGCGTTCACTTCTTAGCGGTTTTCCGGAAGGCGGCGAGTGCCTTTTCGATTCGATCGAGTAAATCCTTAGTATACAAGCGCCCGACGAGATTTTTGCGGGCCTTCTTTCCGGCTTCTACAAATTCCATTCTGTCCTTGGCTGACGGCGGGGTTGTCCAGATCAGGCCTTCCTTCTTCAATGTCGCGATCGCCTTTTCGTTTTCGCGACGTGTCTTCTCATTGAGGGTACGCAGGTGTTCGTCGGCGAGTTCCTTGAGGAGCGTCTGTTCCTCCGGCTTGAGTTTTTTGAAGGTTTTTTTTGAGATAAGCACCGCACCTGTTGCATTTGCGAGCGGGACCGAATAGAAGTACTTGGTTTTTTCGTGCCATTGCAGTGCGATCGCATACAGGGGGGCGGAGTAGACCGCGTTGATGAGACCGGTCTGAAGCGAGGAGTTTACATCGACAATCGAGAGAGGGATCGGGTGAACGCCGATTGCGCCAAAAGCCGCTTCTGCAATCGGGTCCCCCTCCCAAACCCAAATCTTAAGATTCTTCATGTCCGCCGCTTTGCGAACGCGATGGTTTGAAAACACGTGAACAAAACCGACCTCGGTCCAACCCAGAAGGATGTAGCCTTTTTTGTCAAAGGCTGCTTCGAAGTCATCGGCAAACTTATTGTAGATGTGATCTACTTCGGCGGGGTTGTTAAACAGCCAAGGCGCGTCGAGGACGCGGATTTCAGGGGCGATTTCTCCGAGCCCGACTCCGGTGAATCCCCCGGCGTGAAGTTGGCCGACCCGGATTTTCCGGACCATGTCTTTCTCGTCGCCTTGGCGGCCGCCGGCATAAAATTTGAATTTAACCTTGCCGCCTGTTTTTTCCTGCATTTCCTTATCAATGAGGCGCATGGCTTTCATTGCGTCGGTTCCGTCAGGGGCGAGGGTCGCGAACTTGATGCGAAGGGCGTGTGCAGGATTGGACAAAAAGACGACCGCTAGTACCGCTGCGGCGAGTTTAGAGAAGGTCATCGATTTGCTCCATTAACCGTTTGGCTTTGAGTTTTGCAACCTCGTTGGCGAGGCGCATTTCAGCGAGGGCATTGGGATCAGCCCCAATAATTTCATCATGGAGTTTTCGAAAAAGATCTTCGTCAATCACCGTTACACTGTAGTATTTCATGTAGAGAAACTTTGCAGGGAGGAAGTCTCCATTCGAATAAGAGAGGGCGCGAAGGAAGTGCTCCCGGCCTTTCTCGGGATTTCCACCTGCGATCACGGGCCTGGCTGAGTTGAGTACACCGAAGAATGTATCGGCGCCCCCGTATTGGAAGCCTGCGTCCAGGACGAGAACGCGCGTCATCATTTTTTCAGCTTTTGGGATTGCGGCGAGCGCTTCCGGGTTGCTCAAGTCCAAATTCGCCCAACCGGCGAGCGCACTGGCTGTCCAGTAGAGTCCCGGAACATCGTTCTTATCTGTTTTGTCGAGCCAGGCATCGAAATCGTTTCCCGGCTTCAGGAGCCGAAGGCCGTATTGTGAAGCGCGGTGATAAAGCCGTGCGGCGCGCTCAGGCGCCTTATCTTCGAGGTATAAGAAGGCGTACCCGGCGTATCCTTCCGCGAGTGACGCGAGAAGTTGGGGATTGGAGGGGTCGCTGCGAAGAAGAACCTCCAGAAGCTTGAGCTGCCCGGGCATGGCTTGGGCACCGAGAAGCGGGTCGGATTCCTCATAGAATGCAGGGATCCCATGGGAAACCAGGTCTGCAGTGGTTCTCACCGCGATTGTGCGAATGCTGCACCCGGTAGCCGTAACGGCTCCAAATAGAACGCCCATCCTTAATAGATACGCCGATCGACCTAGGATCATTTCATCCCTATTGTAAAAAATCCTTGCTACGTATGCAAAACCTCCTTACACTGAAAGAATCATATGGCCAAACGCGTCCTTCTCGTTTATCCCGCATTTTCAGAATTTAGCTACTGGAATCCCAAATCGTTATACCGGCTGGCTGGGCGTAAACATTTGATGGCTCCGCTCGGGCTTATCACGGTGGCCGCCTTGCTTCCAAGCGATTGGGATTTGACCTTGGTCGATTTGAATTGCCGGTCGCTTTCGGATGAGGAGATTGATGCGGCCGATTTGGTTATGACCGGCGGGATGATTACCCAGCAGAGGAGAACCCTTGAACTCGTTGCCCGGGTCCAGGCGCGCCAAACACCCGTGGCTGTGGGAGGTCCGGATGCGACCTCGCAGCCCAAGGAG
>JBFIEP010000335.1:0-3908 GCA_041603335.1 Elusimicrobiota bacterium
CCCAATTGCTCCAGCGATCTTAAGGACGATTTAATCCTCGCGGATTTGTATTCGGTCATGACCTCCGACCCCTTTGACGGCAGAACAGGCTGCACAGATGACTCCGATGGAGCCTTCTTCTATGGGTGGGATTCCACCCATAACGGCGGGACGCAATGGTGCATCTCGGTGAATAGGTTCGAGACCCAGGACGCGCGCGACACCATGCTTGATATCTACGGTGTGATGAACCCCGTGACAACGGGAAGCGATGCTAATCTCGATGACGCGGAGTTCGCGTACTGCTTTAAGGATTAGTCTTGCGCTTATTGTGGGCGATCGCCTGAAGCGTTTGTATCGAAATGAGGCCTCCGAAAACATTCGAAGAGGCGTAGAGCATATACATCAAATACTCATTGACCCCAACCGACGGCCAACCGCCCAAAGCCGACATCGCGAGAAGCCCCAGCCCCGTCGTTATCGCCATCAAGGTTCCTACCGACAGGAAACCCGCCAACTTCTTGAGCGAATCGGGCAGCTTCTTCCAGCTTTTCCTCGCAAGCTTCGGCAATTGCCACCGTGCGATCACTGTGATAATTCCCGTGAAAGCCGCCGCACCCAAGAGCCCTCCAAACATCGAACCGCCAAGCAGGGCCGCTTCGTACAGGGACCACACGAGCAGTCCGGCATTGGCTACAAGATACAGCCACGCCATCGCCGGTGACGTGTCGCCGACATCCTTCTCTAATTCGATCTTACGCAGTTGAGGAAATAGTAGATACGCGAAACCAAGAGACGCGACGATCTGGAAGGGAACGATGATGCTGCTCGCGGCGGCGATCATCGGGACGCCCTGCATTAAGGCCCAACCAATCCCCAACGTCAACGGGACGATCGCTCCGATGACTCCGAGGGTTTTAAGCAGGGCGCTTTTGTCAAACCCTTTGCCCGGCTTAACCGTCGACGGATGTTTCTTAAACCATTTTACCAGCGCGTAACTCGCACCCAGTCCCAATACTCCAAATAGATTCTGCGCCACCCAAAAACTCTTCACCGCAAAGGCGGCGTTAAACGCGAGCAGTACCGAGGAGGCGATACCGATCCCCAACCCCAGCGTCGACACTCTTCCGGAGCGGAACTTAAAGAGTTTATAGATCTGCGGAAGCGGATAGAGAAACGCCCCCACGTTGGCGACGTAATACCCGACGTCAGAGGCAATGCCCCAAGCCCCAACCGCGGTAAGTCCCGGAACAAAAACCGGTGCCGCAGCCGCCAGAGCAAGAACTGCCCCGCCAATAACAAGAAGTTTCTTTTTGCCGGACCACTTCGGCTTTTTGGGCGGCTTAGGTTTCGCCGCGCTGCCATCAGGCGTGGGAACGGAAACAAATTCCAACGCGGCGCGCGCGGCATCCGAGAAAAGGGTCAGTCCCGGGCGTCCGGTTCCCCAAGGGACTGCGACAGCCGCCGCAGCATCGGCGGCATTGCCCCGTTGGCGGGCCAAATACATTTCATCGAGACTTAAAGAGGGCATCGCGCCGCGTTCAATGTTGGCGACCGTGGTTTGAAGCGCGCCGATGCTGGTCTTTCCCTGATTAGGAAGCAGCTTCTCGGGAATTATTTGAGATTTCTTTTTCGGCGCGGGCGAAACCGTCTGCGGCGCAGCAACAGACCGCGGCCTCTGTAGAACTGATTGCGCGACCGGCGCCTGTGCGACGGCCTCCTTAAGACCCGGCTGAAGAACAGTCTCGCCCTCGATTAATAGGGGAGCAAGGTCCGGCAGGTTTCCTTGAAGGCTTAAGGAGAGATTGATCGGAGACAGTGAGGTTAAACCGACCCCGGGTGTAAGCAGGGCGGCCCTTCCTACAGGAGAAACGTTTCCAAACGAGACCGATTTCGGGGCAACCGCGACCCCTGGCCCGGCGAGCGCTGTCGACGGGAAAGAGGCGACCCCTATCGAAATAGATAAGAGCCCGGCCAGGTGGCGGGTGAACGGGGCAGACATTTCCCTAATAGGGTAAGGGAATCGCCATTAAACGCATGGACCATTGGCACGGGTTCGGGCCGGGTCCATTGACCCACCCGGAAAGACTACTGCTGGGGGTTTCGAGGAAGCGAGTTCATGAAGGCCCGCATTTCGGTGATAAACTCCGGCGGTAGAACCTGATCAACACTGGTATGCGGGTTCACGGAGAAATGCAGGGTCGGTTCATTCTGAAGCGAGTCCACCAACCCCGCCCCGGGTATCTTAAGGTGCCCATCCGGCGGAACATCCGTCTGGTCGAAGAAATTCGCCGGCATCCGCGCACCCGTAAATGCCATGAGCACGAGCACGCCTCCATTCTCAAGAAAGTAGGGAACCGGCTGCCCATTATCATTGATCACCGGGATCACAAACTCCGTCGTCAAAAACGCCGTCGCATAAGCACCCAGCATGGTGCCGCCGTCGCGCGCCTGCGTCCAAAGCATGTTGAGTGATGCCTCGGGATTGGTCATGGCCTTAAACTTCGCGCTCAACGACGCGTCTCCGAAATCATCGAAGTATTGGGCAACGGCCTTAAGCCCCCCTTCCCATTCCTGTTTCTTCGTGGGAACCGCTTCGATAAAATCAGGAATCAAAAGCCACTCAACGTAGTTCTTAAAAATCGCGTCCTTGTTCTTATTGCATAGCTCCGCAAGATGCTTCCGGTCCGAACGTGCCGCCGTCTTCCAAAGCGCGACACGCAGGGCTTCCGCGTCGGTAAACTTATCGGCCTTACGCGTCGACATATTCTTAAACGACATCTTAGCCGCCTGCTCAACACTATGCGGGGCGGTGTGATCCAACGCGAGGGGTCCTAAAATCTGTACGGCTTCCTGGATCTGTCCGAGCTTTCCCATGGCGTTGGCCTTGGCCACCAACAGCAGTCCCTTGGTCTCGGGGTCGGGATTATGCGCCAATCCCTTTTCCGCCGTATCGAGCCGTTCCTGCGGACTATCACTGGTACCCACCAACATCAACCAGCCTGCGGGAAAGGCGGGGGCCTTCGCCAGCAGCATATCCAAATCAACCCGGCGCCCCACCCCGTCATCAATGCCTTCAATCCGGACGTATTCCTTCAGGGTGCCGACCGGGATCTCCCCTAACCGTTCGCGGCGAAGCGTGTCTCCGTAAACCATCGCGTGCAAAAATCCCCGCGGGGCCAGGCGGTCCACCTTCCCGTAGAACTGCTCGGCGTTGGCGATATCCCCCTTGAGCAGCAAAACCCAGGCCGCCTCATAGGTCGGTTCGGGCCACTGCTTCATCGCGAGTTGGGCCTTGGCTAAGGACTGAAGGGCGTCATCGAGCTTCCCCGCATCCCGGAGTTCCTCAGCCTTCTCCAAATGGTCGTGCGCCTCGTCGGGGATACCCGCCTCATCCCAGGGCGCGGCGGCCGCTCCGCCGACGTCCCGCAGATCGGCATCGGTTAGCTGGCGTCCGTCTTTAGCCGTGTAAAGAACAGCCATGTGGGTCAGTGTAGCCCCAGAAATCCAGTCTCGCCAGTGGGTTTTGCTCCATGTTCCCGTAGTTTCTTCGACAGATTGGCGATTTAACGGAATTGCTCCCCCAGTTTCGCTCGACCCCGTGGGGGTCGACCGCTCCCCGCCAAAGAAAGGATTAATGAATAAATTTTGTTTCCTGCAGATGGGGGGCCCTTCCGCCCAACTCCCGCCGCCGCGCAGAGGTTTCGCCTTGGGCTTGCAGCCGAGGTGTCAAGCGAGGCCCGATACGGCCTCAGGCGGGTGCGGAAGTAAAAACTTTCTTCAAAAAATGTTCGAGCTCCGGTCCTGTTGGAAAGTTCGTCCTATTTGCGCAGCAGGGGTTGTAATATTTTCGGAAAATTATCGCCGAAAAGATAAGCGTAATTTCTTTACCCCGGGGGCAAAACTGATCTGCACAAAGCAGAAAACTC
>JBFIEP010000336.1:0-3901 GCA_041603335.1 Elusimicrobiota bacterium
AGGACTCCTCCAAAGAAGATGGCATCCTCGTTCGTGTTATCCCCCCCGATATAAGCGAATTCGCCGTACGCCAGGGAAAAACTCGTTGTGTTCTCGACCAGGCTTTTTATATACGCCGTATCACCCGTCGATGAAACATCCGTTCCCGATGACCGCACGAGGACATTGCGGGTGAGGTTCGAGATAATTATCGGACTCGTAGCGGTTTTAACGCGAATTGTGTCGACCGATGGAGCGAATGTAATGCTCTTGCTGGCACCACCGAGTATGGATGTGATCGTCGCAATCCAAACACTGCTCGGACCAGTCCCATTCTCAAGTCGGTCGGTGGGTCCAATCGTGATAATATCACCGATTTGCCACCCGGTCGCACTCGAGGCCGCAACCTGCATAGTTCCGCCGAGAGCCGGGATGGTGTTAAGCGCGAACCCATAAGGCGATTTCGTCGCACCGCGTACGGTGAAGTTACCGCCGTCTTCGACAACCAGTTGGTACCGCTCGATAGACCCGCTGCCTTTGGCTAGAACTAAGTGCGCCGTTGTGTCGGGGCCCAAGACATCGGCCTCGGTTCCCATATCCAAATGTCCGAATTTTTCGACAGTAACATCGCCTCCCACGATCGTCATGCTGGAGAATTGCTGACGCGCGAAGTAAAGCGTTCCCGCAATCGTCATCGTGCTGGAAGTAGCGGTGTCGGTGTCGACGGTGACCGTATGATTTGCGGCGATCATCACCGGACTACACAAGCTAGGAACTCCCGTTGGGGACCAGGTCGTGCCATCAGACCAAAGCCCGCTGGAGATGCTGGTACGCGGCGAGCAATCGGGATTCCAAGTGATCAGACTGTTGGGATCGTTCTCATAATCAGGGCCAGCCCGCATGCCGTTATACACGTCCATATTGATACGCGAAGCAAGATTGAGGTCAGCACCCGAAACATTAGCGCCGATGGTTGTGTCTTCAAAAAATGTTCGCGAAATCGTCGAGATTAAGGTCCCGCCCAAGAAGTGAATCGCCGTTGCTCCCGGGGAGAGGGACCGGAAGGTAATCGAATCGATATCCAACGCGAAGCCAGGGGCTTGCGCTCCGATCTCAAGGCCTCGAAGCCCGCCGGAGAAGGTAACGCTTCCAAGGCTGATGGTTCCGTCGTTGTTCGCATCCAGCCGGAGGCCGAGGCCGGAGGGACCGCCATAAAGCGAGCTTGTGGAAACTGTTAGATCGACGCTGATTCCGCCTAATGATAGAGCGCTGCCGATGGTGTTGGTCGCGACGAAGACGTTCCCGCCGAAAGTAGTAAAAGTGGAGTTGTTTATGTACGCGGCGGTAGAGCCTTGGATATAGCTGTCAAAGACGAAAGTGGTTGAAGACGCGTCTACTTTCAGCCCGTAACCGTGGGCGCCTTTTACACCGATTGCTCCGCCGGTTTTTCCAGTCATTGTGCTGGCGACAATGATGGTGGCGTCGGAGTTTCCCTCAATCCTAACACCGCTTCCACCATCTCCTGCGATATTAGGGGCGCCGAAGTCCGTATCCGCCCCGTTGCCCGAGATCAGTATGCTATTAGAAATTCTGTTGCCGTCACTCCCTACGGAAATTAATGCTCCGTTGCCCCCGTGCCCGGCGCGCTGGCCGGAAGCGCCCGAGCGTCCTCCGGTGCCCCCGTCCGAAGCAGTAATAAGACTTTGCTCTATGACGTTATTCCCGGAGTTTCCCGTGATAAAGACCCCGTTTCCGCCTTGTCCGCCGACACCGTTAGCGCTGGCATCGTTCCCCGCTGTCCCGGCGGTCAAGACACACGACACGATCGAATTTGAGGAACTTGCCGAAATGAAAACCGCATCGCCTCCCGACCCGGCGGGTGTATCGAATCCCCCTGTAGCCGGCCCGCCCGCACCGCCGATCATCGTACTAAACCGAATTTCGTTGCCTTGGGCTCCCGATAAAATCGCAACTGCGTCTGCACCCGATGGACTTCCGGCACCGGATGCATTTTGAAGATCTCCCCCCCGCGCACCCAAGATGACGCTCCAACTGATGGTATTGGAAGAACTTCCATTAATATACAGACCGACTTGCCCGGGAGAGTTTCCATTCGCCCAACCGGCCCTGCCGCCGACCATCGTACTGTGCATGATGGAATTGAAATTGGAATCGGAATCCAAGCGTGCGCCAAATCCCCCCGCACCGGGGCCGAGTGCTCCGCAGCAAGTATTAGAACCTCCGCCGGTCCCTCCCTTCAAATAACTTCCGTAAATAGTATTTGAGGAACTACCCACCATATAGACACCGTATCCGCCGCCGTCACCGGAGGCACCGGAAGTACCGGCCTCTCCGCCTCCCGCCGCCATCGTACTTCGCGTGAAAGTATTAAAGTCGGAAAAATCCTCCAACTTCGCCCCGTGCCCGATAGAATTGCTCGCAAAAATAACCGTGAAGCTATTTGAACTCGCCCCAGCCAAATACAAAGCATTAAACCCGCCTACAGCGTAGTTGGCGGCGATCGCCGTGCTGTATTTGATCGTGTTTAATTCGCCGTCGAGCATTATGCCGTGCGCATCTCCGACGGTAACGCTTGAAAATTCGACCGTTGTCAAACTCGAGATTCGAATACCCGCATAGAAAATATTGGTTGGAGCGGCGACACTTACACTTGAGATCACCACGTTTTCCGAGGATGCGAAAATTCCATACGTTATGGGACTTGTCGGATTAACATTAATGCCAACAATGGCAACGCTCGCATTCCTGATCAGGAACGCCGCCGTCGAAAGAGCCGGGGGTGATACGATTGGCGTTTGTCCCGGCGCGGCAAAAATCGTGATAGACGAGCCGTTATTAGTAAAACCCTCGACGGCCACCTGTTCGGTGTAGGTCGCGCTGTCGTGAATAGCGACGCAGCTATACCCCGTCAAGGTCGTCGGCAGGGCGTCGACGGCGGCTTGAATCGTCGCGAATGCGCGGGCCGCACCGACATCGTGAGCGACCGTGCAGGCAGGAGCGATAAATTCCTTAAAATCCTTCAAAACCAATTCCGGCGGGCGGGCGTAGTCGAAAATCTTCACATCATCAAGAATCCCGTTCACATAGCCGTCATTGACATCGATATTCGCGCCTCCGATGAAAAGATTATTGGTATGCGTGAGCGACCCGTTAGGCGGCGCAGAGGCGATCCAAACACCGTCGAAGTAAACAGTCGCACCTCCTACTACATCGTAAGTCAAAGCAACGTGACTCCAGCGGTTAAATCGGCTGGAATAGTCGACCACAATATTTAAAATCGGATCAAGGCGGAAATCGACGGTGCCGTTGGGCTGCCATCTCACGAAATAGCCCGCGCCCCCGCCGCTGGCCTTGCGCATCGCGGTTTCATATTCCGTCCCGCTGTTATAGGAATTCTTCCTCACAAAAAACTGAACGGTAATGGCATTAAGCGGTTCCAAACCGATGTTCTGGGGCACCGAAACATAATCCCCATCGGCGATGAAGTCGAGCGCGTCGTCATCCAAGCCGGAAGTCCATGTGGGCGCCCCCGCCAGGGTTCCATTGTGGGAGTTCCCCGAATAGTCGGCAGCGGTCGTGCCGCTTCCTTCGTCGAATTTCCAATGCCCCTCGGGTCTCATCGGCGCCGTGCGGGTCGATCCGAGTACTAACCAATCGCTGGGGATACCGGCATGGTTCTCGGCGCGCACGCGAAAAGTATAGGTCGTGTAGGGCAGGAGGCCGTTGATACTGTCCACGGTATTAAGCGTACGTGAACTGAGAATAGTCATACCGGCTAGGAAATTCGTCGAGGAGCCTTGTAATTCGAACAGCGTATCCGACGGATTCAGCGAGGCGGACCACTGCACGCTGATCGAAGAAATCTCAACGGCGAGAAACGGGGGAGGACTAGGCCCCGGTG
>JBFIEP010000337.1:0-3892 GCA_041603335.1 Elusimicrobiota bacterium
CAGCAGCACCAAGGGGAGATTTTTCTGTTCCCCGGTCGCCGGAAGAGATAGGAATGAACGAAGTTTCAGTCCGTCGCGGGACTCAATGGTCACCGGCCGCATCGCGCCGAGCTGAAACGCTTCCAGTTTCGGCCGCGTGGAAAAGAGTGCTTCCGCTTTTTTTGTGGATCGGTCGTATAGGTAGTAGCAGGGAGGGCGGGTATCGGTGTTGTAGAACACGATCCACCAACGGTCGGAATCGTCACGGCTTGCAATCGAGAAATCACCGTCGCACACGCCGCGCAGCGTTTCGAAATCATCCTTGAGGGATTCGTCCAGGACAGTCCATTCAAGGCGTTCGACATCGGTGCCGACGGCTTCTAAATGATATTTCAAAGGGTGAAAGAGGGCCGGCCCGATATCCACGGAGTCATGGCTGAAAATCGCCGTTTCCGAGGCGTCCTCAAGGCTCATGCTCACGAGGCGTGTGGTGTCGGAGCCGATGCTGGTTTCTACGTAGAGCGATTTCCCGTCGGGAGTATAGCCGTGAGCGCCGCCTTGATCATCCGGGCCCCAAGCCGCGAGCGTCTTCCAGGCGGATGATTCGTCGGTGCGCACGCGGAGTTCGCTTCCGCCGTCTTCGCGTTGGACCTTGCATGCCCGGATGCGGTATTCGGGATCGGGCAGCCAGCCGGAAACATCTCCCGGGTTTTCACAAATGACTTCAGAGGATCCGGTCTTGAGGTTAATGCGATGAACATCATGACAGCTTTTGTCCCGCGCGTTAATCGCCGCGAGAATCTCATCGGGAAATTTCGGATCGCTTGCTAAGACCTGTACCTGGGCTCCTTCATAGGGAGTGAGGTCGCGCGTTTCCTTGGTTTCAATATCAACAATGTAGAGATGCCAATTCTCATCGCCGTCTTTGTCTTGGACATAGATCAGGCTGCGCTCATCATCCGCCCAGAAGTAGGCGCGGATGCCGCGTCCCCTATCTTGGGTAAGCGGTGCGGCGCGGTTGGGGGCCTGTGCATCAACGCCTTCGGCGAGCCAGACATTGAGAACGCCCTCATCGGGGGCGAGGAACGCCATGTGTTTGCCGTTTGGAGAGATTTTAGGGGCGGCCTTTTCCGGATTGCCGAATAGGAGTTCTCGCGGGATCATTGAAACTGGGTCTCCAGGATGTTGTTTATCTGTGTCTTGCCTATCCGGATAACGACTGCGGCTGTATCTCCGGAGTATTGGGTCTCGATAACCTTGGCGGAGTAGACGAATTTTTCCAAGCGGTCCGCAAAATAAGGATCTTCGGCGGCTTTTACTTTTACATAGCCGTAGCCGGAAAGGGGAAGGTGGTGGATATATTTTAAAAGGCGGTCCCAGGCGTCAACGATCGCCTTGTCGCGGCCTTCGGCGCGGTTTGAGGATTTCCCTGTTCCTGTTACCTGGAGAAAAGACCCGACATGCATGAAATAGCCGTCTGGAGCAGGGGGCCAGTGATGGGCGGGGGGGGCGAAAACGGTCGCGCAGGATGTCATAAAAAATATTGAAAACAAAGCAGAAATTGGAATCTCCGGACGGGGGAACATACGGAATTCTAACATACTTGGTATAATGTCGTCGTCCGGCGATGTGTGGCGCGTTCGTCTAGCGGCCTAGGACGCCGCCCTCTCAAGGCGGAGATCACGGGTTCAAATCCCGTACGCGCCACAGATCGCCGGAAATACGCAAATTGAAAAGATCGGCATCGCATGCCGATCCTTTTTTTTACCAGTAAAAGGTGCATATTTCCGGAATGAGGGAAGGTTTGCTTTTCTAAAGGGAAAGTGTCCCGCTTGCGTTGAAGTTAGACAATACCGAACGCTAAGTGAAGAGGGGACTGAAAACCCAGCGGTAAAATCCAACAATACCGAAAATAAGGAGAAAGGCCATTTGTTCTAGAAATTCCCCATGTGCCGCAGAAAGCGCCATATCGAAAAGCGAGTTAGCGGACCAAGGGCGGTAGGTCACCCGGAAGGACTCTCGCCACTCCAGTACTTGATTCCCCTGAAGCGAGAAGGAAATATCGTCCCCGACGGCCCCGAGGAGATAGGAGCGTCCGGCGCCGGGCACCGAAAGAAACCTGAATTTGATATTGGTAGAGTCCTCGATTGTTTCACTGTCGTTAACGTACCAACCTCCCATGATGTTTCTCCGCCTCGTTTCAACCCGACTGATCGTTCGCTTGGCGCTCCCGGCTACCTGGTAGGCGTCAAGACCGTCGACTTTTATTTTTTTCACGGCGTCGACCGATAGGTCCGAGAAGACGCCGGGGAATATCCAGCCGAGATGTTTGATTAGTTCTTCCTCTTTTCCGGATTTCAATTTAGAGGGGAAATAATCCGCGATGACAATCGAGGTCTCGATGCCGCGCCCCTCGGGCACTGCCCGTAAAACCGACTTGTAGCCGCCGATCTCCACGACAGAGTCTTCGACAGTCCAATCTTTAGGGACGAGGATCGCGTACCCGTTTTCTTCATCAGCATGCGCTCCGTCGGGAATGGGCTTCCCCGCAGGGGGCTTGATCAGCAGCCAAACGATTATCAGGAGGGTGAAGCCGACGAGAGCTTCCAAGCGCACGGAAATTTTCCTTGTTCCCCCCCCTTTTTTGGGCTGGATGGGGTCCGATTGCATTGCCTTTCGGGCAAAAAACTTCGCGAAGATTATGCCGCAGGAGGGACATTCTTCAACCTGTCCTACCGTATAGGGCGATGCGCAACTCGGACAATTCTTGGTTTTAGCGAAGCTTCGTTCCACGATAATATCGCCCCAGTCTCATCCAGGAGAATAAGTCGGAACCCTGAAGTATGCAAGAGGCAGTCTATCTATTGGCGAACATTATACGGCCCCAGGGTTTCGGCTGGTGAGTAACCAGGCCTAGGCGCCCTCTCAAGACATAGGCCCTGCCCCGGTTCCCGCCAAATGACCCAGGGCTTTGGGGTCGATTGCCTCAGGGAAGGATCGGGTTTTCAGCATATTCTAAAAGAAGAAATGAGGACTCTACTCTCTCTTGCCTTGGCGGCGGGACTGGGGTTGGTCCCGGCGTTTGCGTCGGGGGCGGCACCCCGTTTCAGCGCGCCCGCATCAAACAGCGCCGCCGGCATCAACGGGAAGCTTCTTGTCACCTCGATTCCGCGCGGCATCGCGACGCTCGGTCCCGCGAGTTGGGATATCAATACCATCGTCGACCTCGCTGAATCCGGAATTTTTATTTTCCGAGTGAATTATTCCCATGGGTCCGCGGAGAGCAACGCGAAAATTGTGGAACGCGTGCGCGCGGCCTCCGAGCGAATCGGCCGCCCCCTCGCCGTTCTCGGCGACCTTCAGGGACCCAAAATTCGTCTAGGAAGGATCAAAGGCGGGAGCGTGCAGCTCAGAACCGGAGACCCCTTCCGACTCACATCGGATTCCTCTGTAATTGGAAACCGCAAACGCGCATCGCTCGATTATCCCGGCTTCATTGATGCAGCAAGAGCTGGGGACACCATTATCATCGGCGACGGCGATGTAAAGCTGCAAGTCCTCTCCGTTCAAAAGGGAATTCTCGAAACAAGCGTCGTTGAAGGCGGCCCCCTTAGCGATCGAAAGGGGCTGACCCTCCTTAACCGTGATATCCCCATTAACACCCTCATGCCGAAGGATCGCAAGGACCTCGTTTCCATGCTCGAAGCGGGGGTTGATGGGATCATGCTCTCGATGGTCCGCTCCGCGGCTCCTATCGCCGAGGCGCGTGAGATCGCCTCCCGATTCAATCGTGCCGACCTTCCGGTTTGGACTAAGATCGAAAATCAGGCTGGGCTGGATAAGCTTGCGGAAATCGCACGGGCGGCGGACGTGCTCGTGGTCGCCCAAGGCGACCTCGGGGTCGCGATGGGAC
>JBFIEP010000338.1:0-3873 GCA_041603335.1 Elusimicrobiota bacterium
CCAGCGCGATACGGTGAAGTCCGCCTGAAGTTTTTGGGCTTCTCCCTTGCGAATAATCGGATTTGTGACGTGGAGCTCATTGAGGTAAATCGCTCCCGTGTTTTTAGTATTCGAGGATGAATAGACGCCCGCGACGAACTGTCCTATTTGCTGCATGTTCGGATTTCCGGTTGAGAATGCGATAGACCCTGTCGGGGCGCCCTCGACTACCCAAGTGTCTGGAATTTGATCGCCTCCCGAGTCGGTTAGGCCGATGACCACCTTTTTCCAGCCGCAAAAATTAATTGGGACTTGGACTTCGAAGTAGTCGCTGTCAGAACCGGCCCGAAGGAAAAATTTCTTCTCGCCCAATATTTCCTGGCCCGCGCATCCGGATCCGGATGTGTCGGCGTTTCCGAAGACGAGGAAAACAAATGAGTTGTGCTGGCTGATATCAAGGGCGCGGGGGAAGACACGTTTGGTGTATACGGTTGTTCCCGCAGCAAGATCGCGGTAGCGCAGTTCGAGGGTTTGTTCCTGAAGGTTGTTGGTGTTGCCTTGCCGCTGTAATTCTTCCACGCTTCCGTAGAGTTCATTGAAGACCCCTTGCGGATCTCCCGGAGAATTAAAAATGGTTCGACCGATGTATTCACTGTTGTCGATATTATTGACTGCGTTTACCTGAAGGGTGGCGTTGGTCCCGGTCGGCGGCGTCAGGTTCGTTGCAGGATCGCCGGCTTGGCCGCGCTGCCATGTGTTTCCGACGACCGCCATGCGGGCGATGCGCAGCGTGCCTGATAGGGCTCCTGCGGTTCGTGAACTTACGGTAACGCGAATTTGTTTGATCGCGAGGAAGTTAGTGAAGTTCGCAGTCGAGATGTTTAGAGGAATTTGAAATGTGTGGTATCGGCTGTCGTTTATCGTGTTATTAAGGAAAGTTACCGTCGACCCGGTTGTTGCATCGAAGAGTTCTTTGTTATTGCTGTCGTCACCATAGGTGTCGCCTGAGAAATCCGCCGATGTATCAAGCTTCCCGTTTTGGTTTAAGTCTTCTGAATCAATGAACCCGTTGTTGTCTCCAAAGCGTTTTGAGGTATTGGGCCCGTTGTATTCGTAGCCGATATCTTCTTCGGGCTGCAGGATTTTGTCCCGTTCCCCGAGGTCGTTTGTATTGGGAATAAGATCTTTACCGTTATCTTCGGTATCAAAAATGGTGTCTCCATCCGCATCTTCTGAAATGCCGCCGAGGTGAAAACTGATGTCGAGGTCGGCATTGGTTTGGCTGACCGCTTCGGTGAAGAGAACGACTTCAAGAATCGTTTTTTGCGAAAAGTCGATGCCGGTGGGGGAGAACGGATAGACGATGGAGACATCCCCTGAAGCCGATGAGGAAAAATCGTAGCTAAAGCGGAGTATTTTTTGCGTGTCATCGGGGTTTGCCGGGGCGTTGGGATTGATTGTGAGTATATTTTCGTCGACGGTGGCGATCCCTATCCCCGCCGGATCGGTGACTTGCTGGGAAGGGTTCGCCGCGACAAACCAATTAGTGAATTGCAGGCTTGCTTGGTCGTCCTGCTTAATGCCCTCCATATTTTCAACGATCGCGTTCTTGGAGAGGTTCGGGTTTTGGATACTCCGAGCCATTTCTCCCTGGAACGACCCTTTGAGCCAGGAGAAAATCGGAACATTCATGACTTGCGAGTCGATTTCATAGACGAGCAGGCTTTCCGCCAATTCCGTAATCGAAGGGGTCGAGGGCGGCTTTGAGCCCGTTTGATACAGCAGGGTGGTGCCGACCGACCAATTATCCAGTACATCGTAGGCGATGCGGGTTCCCAAGAGGCTTTCTGTCGCGTTGCCGACAAATGGGGCCACTTCAAATGTGATATCGATGACGGAATCGGGCCGAATTCGTTCTTCGTTGAAAAAGGTCAGAAACCCGGAGTCATAATCGATAAAGTAATCCACGTTGCGCGTTAAACGGGATCCATCCATGAGGACGACTTCCGATTGGATGACGAGATTGGGTTCGAGAAAGAAGGTCTTAAGGCGGAATTTAAATTCAACTTGGAAAAGCCGTTTTGTGAGCGGGGCCGGGGCATAGATTTCGGCATCAATCGTCGCGCTGTCGCCTTCCACCGCGAACGGTTTATCTAACTGAAAAATTCCCGTTTCGAAATTAACGTCGATCGTGTCGGGATAGGTCTGTACGGGATTCAGCGTCGGCCCTACTTCGTTGCGGTTTTGGTCTAAAACCTTGAGGAAGAAATTACCTCGACCGTCGTCGCGCACAATCTGACTCCGACCGATGCTGTAGAACGTCTTAAGTTCCGCCCTGTGCCCCGATTCGGTCGCGGTCGCGATTTCAACGTCGCCGAATGTCTTTACCAGTTTGAACCGACCGTCTCCTGTTTTGGGAGCGGTCGAATTGGTCGAACTATGTACAGTGATGTTTACCCCTGTCGCATCGATGAAATCAACAGCCACGACATAGGAGGGGTCCAGCGTCCCCCGGAAGGTGAGGATTCCCTTGATGTAGTCGATCGTATAGTCCTGGCCGGCGGAAAGTTCTTGGAAGTCCCCCGTGAAGGTGGAGCTCGGCACGGCAAGGTCGCCCACGGTTAAGGTCACCTCATTGACGTTCGTTTGTCCCGCGCTTTGACGTGCGAGGAAAATCCGCTCTGAGCCCGATTGAATTGGAAGGCGGGCAGGATCTCCGAAGGTCAAATCGTAATAGCGTCGGCGGATATAGGACGTGTCGATGATGTCCTGTGTGACAAATTGCGTATTCCCTTTGAATTGCTTGCTTTTCGTGACTCCCTTCGTGCGCGATCCGATAAATATCGCCTTGAATCGTTTGTATTTGATGTCGACGCGAATTCCGAAAAGCTGCTTGTTGTAGCTCACGAACTCTGTCGCCGGAAGAGAGAGATCAATGTCTCCGAATGCGGCGTTTTGTACAACCTCATCAGGGCTTCCGGTGTATACAACGGAAATATCCTGTTTATTTTCCTTCGTGTCATCGTAATCGACGTTTACGCCGATTTTAGGCCCGACCTTTCCCTGCATTCTAAGCTGCAGTTGCTGATCGATGTCGATCAGGTTCGTCGATTGGGGGCGACCGGATTTTTCTTGAGCATTTGTGAATTTTTTCTGTGAATACGAAAAGGCGATCACCTTGCGACCCGTGATGGAGAGACTCGTGCCGTAGGTGGGGAGTTCGACCTCCGGCTCCGGGGGGGTCGGCGGCACGTAATCTTCGAGATCCGCCAGCGGCTGCAGTTCCGGCAGTTCCGGAGCCGGCATTTCTAAATCGTCGGTCGGGGCGACGCCGCGCTCGATGTTTTCGCGCATCCGGTTCCAATGATCTTGGTCGACTTGGAATTTTTTTTGTTCACGGATGAAGTCCGAGAATTCCTTCGCAGTCGGGGAAGAAACCCCGGTTTCAAAAATTCGATTTGGGTTCGGGCGGTCGAGCAGTAGGAAGGGTCCGGCTTTCCGCATCCAGTCGGGCGGGGTAAGAACCGGTTCTCCCGTGTCCGGGTCAGGCTCGTCTAGTTTGGGTAGGTCCAAATCGGGTTCGGGGGATTTTCTTTCTTCTTCATAATCCTGCGCGAAGTCGGGATCGTAGGGAAATCCGAATTGTGCATAGGCGTTATAGGACGCGCGCGTGCACGCGAACGCGAGTAACAGCCCAAATGCGAGTAAACGATGGATAAATTTCGCCAAGTTGATGCCAAAACAAAGGAGAAAATGCTCCTCGGCGTCTGTGACAGTGCTTGCGCACCCTCACATTCGGAGTGTAACAGGGCCCCGTTGCGCCGTCAAGACTCCGGGAAATTTGTATAATTAGCAAGAATTTCCATGACAATTTTGACCCGCTATCTCCTGCGG
>JBFIEP010000339.1:0-3872 GCA_041603335.1 Elusimicrobiota bacterium
AATAACAATAAACAGCACTTGATGGAATTTCCATTAAGTGCTGTGTTTTAGCGGCAAGAGGTATTTATTAGTTATTTTTAGATTTCGAGTTAATGATTAACGGTTCGAAAAACTTATTGAGAAATCGGTTTAGATATCCGATCCAACTCGCCCTCAAGCCGGGCCGCTTCTTGAGTGGCACCGACTGCCCGCTCGAACAAAATTCGAGCCTCAAGCAAACCGGGATACGCCCAGCTCCGACGAGAAGCCTCGTAAAAGGCATCTCGAACCAGGAGGGGGGGGACATTCAGCCCGCGCTCCTTTGCCGCTAATAACGAAAAACCCAATGAAAACCAGGAGGATCCTGAAGCCGGACGATGATTTACCATTTCGCGGGCCGCTGCGACAGCTTTTTCCGCATATTCATGAGAAATCTTTTTATTTTCAGAGTTTTTTGATATTGCAATAAGCACACGGACACGCTCTTGGCCCGCATTCACCCGCCATGGTGCCAGTTGAGACACGCGCTCATATTCTGCAACAGCCCGCGCGGCGTCCCCGGCATGCGCAGCCTTGCGCGCCAGGAGAAAATGTTTGTCGGCGCGCACCGCATTCCAAACACCAAATACCGACGCACAACAAAGGGTTAAGGCCGCCAGCGCAGCGACCGCCGTCCAGCGTGAGGGACGTCGCGAGACAGATGCGAGGCGCCCAGCCCCGTAAGCGGCAACAGCCCATGCGGAAACCGGAAGAGGGTTCACCTGCGCCTGCACAACAGCCGCGGCCAACGACGCGATTGCGCAGATGCCGATGTCGTCTTTGAAGTTTCGTTTCTCGCCTAAACGCTTGCGCGCGCTTTTAAGCAATACGAAAAAGAAAAATATCCAGGCAGCAAGTCCCGCTACTCCCATAGTTGCTGCTGCGTTAAGTAACCCGTTGTGCGCGTGCGCTTGAATGTGAACACGGCTGTGCGTCGTTACAAAATCAACGTCGGCATGTTCCGCCAATGCATTTTTAAAAGCACCGGGACCTACACCCAACAGGGGACGCGAAAGCGCCACCCTAAGCGTTGTTTCCCAAAGCACAAGTCGAGCGCGGTCGGAATCTGACGCACGTCTAAGCAATCTTATTCCAGCAAGTCCCCCGAAAAAAACCAGACCCGCTAAAAAAACGGCGGTTTTTTTTCGCGGTAAAAATTCTCCGCGCAAAAACCCATAGACTCCAACACTCACCGAAAAGGCAAGCCACGCCCCACGGGAACGCGAAAGAAGCAGCGCGATAACCACAAGCACAAATCCGACCCACCCCGCGACGGCCTTCGCACCCCGATGGGAAAGAGCTCGATCCAAAGCATAAGGAGCGATTACCGCAGTGACCGCACCAAAATAAACGGGACTCCCGAACAAAGCGGTCGCCCGTCCATTCACAAGTGGATTCGCTAGACCGGCAAACGGAATACCGAAGCTGCATTGCGCTATTGCCAAAATTCCAAATACCGCGCCTACTACAATCAATGTCCATGGGACAACGTGATCTTCATCGGAAGAAGCCGCTCCCGCCCATAACAACGCACCATATACAAACAACGCAGAAAGTCCGTAAGCGTGCAGTTCCGGTGCTCCCAACCATGCGCCGGCGCGATCTTTTGACAAAAAGGCACTTACACACGCCACAGCCATTACCGCAAGCGACGGCGCAAAGAGGGGAGAAATTCCCGAGTTAATATTTGACGAACGCATTCTTAATGCGCACAGTAACGCGGCACCCACAGCAAGCGAAAACAATTTTGGAAGGGTATATGGATCTAAAAGCGATGGACAAAAAGCAATTGACGAAACCCCTAGCGTCCCAGCAAGAACCCATCGTTCAATTTTCCCGGGATCGTCGATCTTTTTTTTCTTGACCGCTTTTTTTCCTACCACTTAGCGGCCTTCCATTAACGTCCGCATCGCTTTGAGCCGCCTTCTCAGTTCATCAGCATGCACCGTATCTCCGCGAAGCGATGCGATACGGGCGCCGTTATCAAGCGCAGGGATAAAGAAAGGGTCGATAGCAAGAGCCTTCTCAACGGCATCCGCCGCGATATCAAGATCGGCCTCACCGCCTGACGATTTGAACACGAGTCGATAGGTTGCGCCAATCAGATACCCTTCGGTTTCAGTCGGGCGTAAACGAACACCCTCATCCCCGACGGCGATCGCACGTTCCAGATATTCTTGGGCTCTTAAGGGGTTAGCCACGGCTGACATAAATAAAGCCTTGGAATAACCCACCCGATAAAACATCTCATACGGATTGAGCGCTACCGCCCGTTCAAACGCAGCCAATCCTCCGCGAACATCCTTTGCACGAAACCGGAACTTCCCTTCAGCAAATGCCAGATCGGCAACTAAAAGACGCACTGAAAGAAAGCAGATCCCCGCCGCGAGAGCCCCAAACAAAAATCCAAAGCTCTGCTTCCTCCAAACATGATTAACGGAAGGACGGCTGACAAGCAATCCTAAAAGCACTGCGGCCTGCAAAAAACACACAAGCGGGATCGGATTGATTTTGGCTTGAACTATCAACCCCGCCAAGACACCCGCACAAACCGATGCAAGCGGGCGCCTCGTCTTCTCCTTCCAAGCGGAACGCAGTAATAGCCAAAATCCCCAATGTAGCCATGCCCACGCGGCCGCTCCCACAATTCCTAGCGTCGCGAGCACTTGAAGCCAATCATTATGCGCTGATACCTGGGTCCCGCGCGATCCGAGTAGAGAAATCAAAGCGGGGTCCCGATGCCGCCGCATGGCCGTTTGGTAACGATCCGGACCGACCCCAAGCACGGGAGCTGATTGAAACACGGCGAGAGCATTCTTCCACACACCGATGCGGCCGGCGTCCGACCGCTTAGAAAATCCACGCAAGGTCAGCAACCCGGCGGACGCAATTAGGATGATAACCAGTCCGACGAGCGAAGCCCTCCAATCGGGGACCCAGGAGGACTCGCTCATTCGAACGCAATACCACCAAACTCCGAATGCCGCGGCCGCGCCCAACCATGAACCGCGAGAACCCGACATCCAAAGCGCACCCATCGTCAGGAAAATGCCGACCCAACCGATCATACTCGTATTTCTCTTTCCCGTCCGCGCGAGATGCGCAGACACAGGCACAATGGCGATCAACGACGCACCTAGAAAAACCGGATCCCCCAACGATCCGATGGCTCTGCCTTCCGGAAGAACGCGGGAAACGGACGGAATTAGCTCGACTCCCAAACCCTGTAAACACGCATAGGAAGCCGATACCATTCCGATTCCCGAAAAAACACGAAGGAGATCAATGGTTTTGGGTGCTGGGGACCAGGCCGCAAAATAATAGAGGGCAACAGAAAGAAAAAACGCCAGCCCTCCGAAATTGTAGAGGCTATATACACCAACGATTCCGATCCAGCGGTCTGGCGAGAAAGCGAGAGAAAGGGAGAAAGCCGCTCCTAAAGCCGCCAAAGGATAGTCAAGCGGCGTACGACGGACCGCTCCCCGCGCGCCAAAACCAAGGATTAAACCGCTAGCGGCGATACCCGCAGCGGCCCCTATCAATTTCGGCAATCCATAAATTTCAGATGAACCCGTCCAAAAAAGTAAGGTCGCCGCACCAATAGTGAAACCTAATAAAGGCAGTGTCATTTCCGACGAAGCGCGCTGAGACGATTGCGCATCTCCAGAACCTTTTCAACATCACCCGTCTTTTCCGCGACAACACCACGCATCCTCAGCAGGATAGGGAAACGCGCATCCATCACGAGCGCATGATCAAGAGCATGCGCCGCGCGGATGTAGGCATCCGGCTCCCCGGCTTCACCGAGACGGATGTTGGCAAGCCCTAGCATTTGGAAGGAATCTGGATGTGCG
>JBFIEP010000340.1:0-3864 GCA_041603335.1 Elusimicrobiota bacterium
CGACCTTTTTTGCAATTCCCTTAAGCTTTGATGCCGCAACCTTAATGTTTTTTCCATTTTCCACGGCTTTCGTGATCTCTTCCTGCGAGGCGAATACCTGGGATTTAAAGGCAGCGGCCTTCTTTGGTGAAATCTTTCCGGCGCACGCGAGCGCAACAGCGCCTGATTGTGCCCAGGGATGCATCTGGCGAAGAGGATAGTTTTTAAAGATTCTTCGAATTTTTCCTTTGTAGGCGCCTAATTTCTCCTTGAGGATGTCATGGCTGCGTTTGCAGTGCGGACATTGGAGATCGGAATATTCAACGAACGTGATGGGAGCGTCTTTGGGTCCGACGGCCGGAACACCCGCGAGTTTCATTTTAGAAAGCCGGTCTTGGTCGGGGTCAATGGAAAGATCATTTGGGGAGCCTAAGAAATACCAGCGGCCATCATCGGAAACCCAAATGGGTTGGTCCTGTTTGCCCTGGGGTGCTTCGATTGTCATTGTTCCGGAGCGAAATCCGGATATCGTTCCCGCTTTTAGGGGGGAAACGTGAACGTTCCACAGCGGGGAGAGGCTAAAGCTTTTCCGAGCGTGTTCGGCGACGCTTTCGCTTGAGGGGATGCCGGTTTTTGCGGTCGATCTTCCCGCAGCGAAGGCAGCCGCGCAGGCGATAACGGCGATTAGAAGGATTCGGATTTGTCGATTCATGATGTCTTCCTTGCCAACAGTGTTTTGATATCGGCGGTGATTTCTTCCTTTGTTGTATTGGCAAGGTATTTTCGGAAAACATTGCCATCGGAGTCGATAAGAAATTTCGTGGGCAACCCGAATATTTTGTAATTCTTCATGGTTTCATCGTCTGAAAAAACGACCGGATAGGGCAATTTGTTTTCGGCAGCGAATCGGGCAACGACTTCCGGCCCCCCTTCATCGCAGGCAATCGCCACTAAGGAGAAGCCGCGATCTTTGAAGTCGGAGTAGATCGCTTTGAGCTCGGGGACTTCTTTTTCGCAAGAGACGCACCAGGTTGCCCAAAAATCCAAGAGAACGACTTTCCCCTGCAATTCCGAGAGATTGGCTGTGCGTCCGCCGAGATCGGTTAACGAAAAATCAGGAGCAGGAGAACCGACCGTCGGACCGGTGGAGGATGAGGGGGAAAATAAGAAAAGAAGGACGCCGACGCTGGCAACAGCGGCGACAGAATAAATGAAGTTTTTATTGGTTGGGTTAATTTTATTTGTAGTCATAGTTTTTTAAATCCGTTGGGCAGGAAGCCGCCGCTGGGCGGCTCCCTGCAACGGTCGGGCGGCTTAGCAGCCGCAAGGTGTCTTAGGACCCATGATGCGATACCTCCTTCGTACGATTTGAGGAAAAATGGTTCTCAAGAAGCTCGATTGCCTGGTGCCCGACGCGTTCTATGATCGCCGGTTCGCGCTGCGTCCGTGCGAGCATGATTGCCCCTTGGTATAGCGACAGTATTGCCTCTGCCGTTGCCTTCGGTTTGATTGCTTTGGAGAATGTTCCCGCGGCGCGTGCACGTTTTATCGAAATCTCAAGGCATCGCGTCCATTCGTGAAAAAACGCTTCGGCTTTGGTGCGGAACCGTTCGTTAATGTCGCTCATTTCGAGAGCGATATTTCCGATAAAGCACCCGGCGCGGCAGCCGTTGCCCTTGTAAAAGCAAACAGCATCGGCGAACATCTTTTTAACCGCGCGAATCGGACAGTCGCAGCAGGATAAGGGCTCCAGGCATTCTGAGCGCGTCCGTTCCATCTTGTAATCAAGCACGGCGAGGCAAAGGTCTTCTTTGGATTTAAAGTGATGAATGAGTCCGGCCTTGGTTGTGTCGCATGCCGTAGCTATATCGTCGAGGCTTGTGCCGTTGTAGCCTTGAAGATGGATGAGATGTTCCGCCTTTTCTATGATGCGCGGTCGGATGCTCGGATCGGGTCGTCGTGCCATAATTAACTTACCAGTTGGTTAATTATAAGTAAATCTTTTTTGATTGTCAACCCTCGCGTGGTTCGACTCCGATCCCTGCATGGATGTGGTCTAGTTGGTAGTTCCCATTTTTACGAAGAGAGGTTCCCCGCATAGGATCCCTGGAGAGAAAAAAGGGCGTGTCGAGGTCTATAAAGGAGAACCCGCCAAGGGCACGGGCAAAGTGGGCGGCGGCGGTCATCGCGAGCCTCGTTTCAACTAGCCCCCCGATCATAAGGCCGAGCCCGAGCGCCTTTGCGGTTTCCGCCATGAGCATTCCTTCCAAAATCCCCGATTTCATCAGCTTGATATTGATTACTTGGGCGGCTTCCTGCCGGGCGATTTTGATGATATCTTTGGCCCGGCATGCGCTTTCGTCGGCTGCGATTGGAATCCCGCCTTCTTTCCAGACCGCATGAAGGCCTTTGAGAGACCGGGCTGGAAGGGGCTGTTCAAAAAGTGCAGGGCGAATTCTGTGTTTTTTTAAATATCCGAGAAAGCGAAGGGCGGACCATTTGTCGTAGCCTGCGTTAGCATCGGCGATTAGACGCGCGCGCGGCGTGCCGGCATGAATGGCGATCATGCGTTCCGCATCGGATTCCGCGTCAACACCGACTTTGACCTTGATTGTCCTAATGCCCTGTTTCCACAGTCGTACGGCCGAGCGGCGGGCATTTGCAGCACTGACAATGGGAATCGTGACATCGGTGTTTACTGCCGCGCGCCTGTTTCCGAGCAGCGCGGACAAGGGCGTGTTTGTCGAGCGGCCCCATGCGTCAAATAAAGCGATTTCAAGTGCCGCTCGTGCGCAGCCGGCTCGAAGTCCCGCACGGTCAAGATATTTTCCCCAGAGCCGCGGCCTGTCAACGGGCACGTCCTTGAGAAGAGCGGCTGCTTCGCGAACCGAGGCTAAGACGCTTTTTTGAGTTTCTCCGTTGAACGCGGGCATGGGGGCGCCTTCTCCCCATCCCTCGATCCCGTTATGGAGCCGGACTTTAATGAGGGTGTTGCGTACGGTTGTGTGCGCGCCGCCCGCTATTGTGAACGCTTCCCGCATCGGGACGTCCAGGCGTTTTGCCGAGATATGCGCGACGATCATTCGAGCGCTTTTTCGAAAGAAGCGTCAAACAAGGAATGTTTTCTCCAGTTCGGTGCATCGAAATGCCACCATTCCGTCCGTAACGGGGTAAAGCCATGCGCCATCATGGCGTTGCGGAGAATTTCCCGGTTTTTAATGGCCCGTGCCGATGAGTCCAATGAATCCCAGTGCGCACGTTTTGAGAAATCATCGTATCCGGTGGGCATTTCCTGCTCGCGTCCTTTATCATCGACAAGCGTAATGTCTATGGCCGCACCGCGGTTATGGCGGGACCCTCTTTCAGGGTCGGCGACGTAGCGCGGGTCGGGGACAAGCTCCCATAGTTTGTGTTGGATGTGAAGAGGGCGGTAGCAGTCCCAGGCCTTCAGTCCAAGCCCGATTTTCTCAAGATCCTCCTGGACAAGTCGGAGTTTTTCCGCAGCGGAGCGCCGGAGAAGGCAGCGCTTTTCAGGGTAGAGAATCTTTCCCGTGAAATTGTCTGCCGTTGCGTATCGGATGTCGAGAATAACGTGCGGCACGGTTTCTGCAACATCGACGAAAGGCTCGCCCATGCGGCGGTGGGACCCTGTGCAGGAAACACTAGCGACCGATAGTATGAGAAGCGCCCAGCGCCTCATGGGATCAACCGAATCCGCCTTTTCCGCGGCGTGACGAGCGGCGGGGGAGCCGGAAACGCGAGGAGTTCGAGCTTTTCTTGCTTGCTGTGAGCCGCGGCGGGACATCGTAATCAAACCCTTCAAGCGCGCACCGCTCAATGGTCATTTTCAGGTAGCGCTCGATTGACTCCATGGGTGCGCGTTCA
>JBFIEP010000341.1:0-3853 GCA_041603335.1 Elusimicrobiota bacterium
CCCATCCAGGTTAACAATAACATTGCCGCGCCCACGAGCGGCGGCGCGAATCGCTTCAAGCGACGGTTAGCTCGGCGACACGAAATGTCGGAGCGGCCGTCGCCCCGTAAAACACGAGATCATCGGCAACAGCGTCGATCCCCGCAAGTAAATCCAAAAGATTCGTTGACAGCATTGATCCCCGGAACCCGTGAGTCAATGCACCGTTTTCAATCGCCACTCCGGAAACACCGACCGACATCTCCCCCGAGACGGGGTCGGCGGTATGCATACCCATAATCTCCAAAACGAGAATTCCGTCTTTCGTGTCTTTGATGATCTCCGAGCGGCTCATGGGGCCCGGCTTCATGAAAAAATTCGTTGAGGTCGGGCCGGGAAGGCCCTTAAACCCCGTACGCCCCGCGCAGCCATTCGATTCACGCCCATCACGCCTAGCGGTATAGGAATCGTAAAAATAATCCTTCAACACGCCCTTCTCGATCATGGTTTTCGTGGAGGTCGGGACGCCTTCATCATCGTAATACCCGCTCACGACACCTCCCGGCAAAAGCGTATCATCGATAAAGGTGACGGCATCACTCGCGATTTTTTTTCCGAGCTTTCCCTTGAACAAAGACTTCCCACGCTGAACAGCCTCGGCCGTGAGCGGGTCACCGACTAAATCAAGCAATTCACCCGCGACCCAAGGGTCAAAAAGGACCGCACGTTTTTTCGTCGGCAGCTTCTTTGCCGACAACATAGAAACAGTCCTAAAAACAGCATCAGACACGGCTTTATCCCAATCGAGTTCAGATGCTTTCCGTTGGGAGAGGGAGGAGCAGCCTACCTGGACCTCCCCCTCGACTTCGCCCATCGAATAGAGACCTAAAGCCGCACTCGTTCCAAGCTCATAGGATCGGACACCTGCGGTACTCACAACGGCGACTTCAGAAACAGACTCCCCGTATCCAGCCTGCAAAACCTTACTTATTCCCGCCGATTCAAGGGCACGGTGATGTGCATCCTTAAGCTGCGGCAGCATTTCAATCAAAGGACGTTTAAAGAGGTCCGGATCATTAAGCGAGTCATCAAGCCCCGGAGGCTCACTTGATTTCTTCGCACCGGGAAGACCCCGATGCTCATCTTCCTGCAAATGAGGCAATTGTTCACGCGCCGAACGGACAAGACCCGCCAATGCATCCGGCTCAAGCCCTCCGGAAAATGCAAACGCCATTTTTTTCCCATCAAAAATTCGAAGACCCACCCCGGCCTCTTCGGACTCCTGGACAGATTCAAGACTGCCGTCACGAAGTTCAATGCCGCGATCACGTCCCCGATAACAATAGACCTCGGCCTCGATACCCGGAGCATCGCGTCGAACAGCCTCGATCGCCTTTTCAGCGAACTCTATTATTGGTTCTTTCGAATCAAAGTGGGCCATAAAGTTGGGAATACGCCATAAATAAAAATAGGAAAGACACCAGAAGAAAAAAGACTCCCCATTTGCGGCGCTCAAGCGCGATATAAGCGTCGTTGAGCAAGGTTTCACGAAGAATCGAGTTAATACGCTCGATCACACCCGGCTTGTAGAGATATCCCAGTCCCAACAAAAAGAAAAAGAGCCCAATTGAAATCTGGAATAACGGACTCACGCGGGCTCCTCCGCGTTGAATACGTTCATGGCCCGCTCAATCCCGTCACGACAAATCATGTCGATTGCCTCGGACGCACGAAGAATCATCGCCTCAACGGCATCCTTATCTTCGCTTCGAAACTTTCCAAGCACAAACGAGGCGGCATCCACCCCGGGTGAACGCGGTCCAATCCCCATCCGCAAGCGCGGAACATCCTTCGTCCCTAATCGTTCCAACACGGACTTGAGACCGTTTTGACCGCCCGCCGAACCCTTGAGCCGGATACGGAGTTTACCCAAAGGAAGATCCAAATCGTCCGAAACCACTAGAATCTGACCTGCTTCAATCCGGTAATAATGCGCGACGGGCTGTACCATGTCCCCCGATAGATTCATGAAGGTATGAGGCTTAACGACGCGAACGTCCCCATCCGGCAGGGAAGCCTTCGCGGCTTCACCTTTACCCACCGGGGCGCGTTCCCAAGACGCACCCGCGCCGTCGACCCAATGATCGACGGCGCGGAATCCGACGTTGTGCCGGGTGCACTCATAGCGAGCGCCCGGATTACCCAAACCGACGACGAGACGTATCGATGCCGCCGGCACAGGCCGAAGGGGCTATTTCCCGCCTTCTTTCTTCTTCTCGCCTTCGCCTTCGGCCTCTCCGTCCTTCTCTTTGCCTTTGGCGATGACTTCAGGCTGCGCACCCTCTGCGCCTTCCTCAGTCCCTTCGGGTTTCGCTTCTTCATGAACCCGAACCTGGACGATATGAACAATCGTTTCATCGGGGCCGGAAAGAACCTCGACACCCGCAGGGACCGCGAGATCCTTAACGTGAATACCGTGTCCCATTTGGAGCTCAGAGACATCCACCTTGAATTCCTGAGGGATGGCAGCGGGAAGACAGCTGACCTTAAGTTCGCGCATGATATGCTCAAGGACACCGCCATCGAGCTTAACGCCGGGCGCTTCACCGTGAACATGCAGCGGAACCGAGACCTCGACCTTAACCTTCATGTCGACACGAACGAAGTCCGCGTGAATCGGGCTTCCAGTCACCACATGGCGCTGTAATTCTTTAAGGATAACAGTATCCTCATTCTTGCCGTGCTTCAGGTGGATGATCGCGTTATGCCCTTCACGCTTCAGACCATCCATGAGCTCCTTTTCGTCGACAGCGACGCTCGCGGCGCCATTTTTGCCCCCGTAGATAACGGCCGGAATTTTCCGGTCCGCTCGGAGGTCCGAAAGGATTTTATTGGTACTTTTTTCCAGCCGCTCTTGGGCTGAGACTTTTATTTCCGCCATATGTAACTCCCTAGTTCTTCGGTGTCAGGCTTTGCTTTATTGCTTTTTTGACGTTGAAAAAGCAATAAAGCAAAGCCTGACACCATTTTCACACAAATAATTCGCTGATCGACTCGCCCTTATGATTGCGGAGTATTGCTTCTCCGAGGATAGGGGCGATCGACAGTCGTTTAATTTTGTCGGACTCCTGCCCGCGGGGCGGGATGGAATCCGACAATACGAGTTCCTCAAGTGCTGATTGTTCGATAAGATCAACCGCACTCGCCGACAGCACGCCGTGTACGCATGAGGCATACACTTGTTTCGCGCCGAGATCTTTAATTTTGTTGGCGACCTTTGTGAGCGTTCCGCCCGTGTCGACCATATCGTCGACAATGATCACATTCTTTCCCTCAACCTCACCGATCACGTTATAAATAGAGGCTTCATTGGGACGCGGGCGGCGTTTATCTACGATTGCAAGTCCGGCTTTAAGCCGCTTCGCGAAAGCACGCGCACGTTCGACACCGCCGACATCCGGCGAAACGACGACCAGATCATCAAGTTTTTTATCACGGAAGTAATCGAGAACGATCGGCATCGCGAAAATATTATCCAACGGAATGTCAAAGAATCCCTGAATCTGCCCCGCATGGAGATCGACGGTAATAACACGCTCTGCGCCGGCCTTTGTAATCAAATTCGCCGTGAGCTTCGCCGTTATCGGCACACGGGGGGCAGACTTACGGTCGGCACGAGCGTAGCCGTAATAAGGGATCACCGCAGTAATACGACCTGCGCTAGCCCTCGTTAAAGCGTCAATCATAATGAGAAGCTCCATCAGATTCTCATTGGCGGGCCGACACGTCGGCTGGATAACGTAACAATCCTTCCCGCGGACGTTTTCTTTTATTTGGACGTTGATCTCGCCATCAGCGAATCGACCCACCTCGG
>JBFIEP010000342.1:0-3845 GCA_041603335.1 Elusimicrobiota bacterium
ACCGGGGAGCCAGGTTCAGGGGCGTGGGGTTCCTCAAGAGCGGCTTACCAATAAATTTCCAAAACAAGAAGGGCCGACCTGCGCTCCCAATACATTGGCTTTCTGCCAAACGGTGCTGGGTGATAATACGAGTGTTCAGCACGCGCTCGACGCCCGCGATGAAGTGATCGAAACGATCAATCCCGACGCATTGGCGAAATTGCGGAACCAGGCCGATGATCGAATCATCGCTAAAGCGTCCAAGCCGAATGCTGATGGGTCCTTCAATATGATGATTGACGAGCCCGATTTAGCGACGATTCAGCGGAACATGTCGACACCGGGCAAGATTACTCCTAAAATAGCCGAGCAGATGGGTATGAAAACGACTCCACTCGCTAATCTAGATCATGCGATCTCAACAATTGAGACCAACGGGAATCCTATTTATCTAAGCCTCAAGGCTGCCGATCGAACTGATGGGAGAACGGTTAACCATGCGATCGCGCTGCTTCAAAGCAATGGTGACCAGTTGCTAATTCGAGACCCGAACAAAGGAACCCTTTCCTGGGTTTCCCGGAAAACCATCGAGAATCTTGGCCTCGAGCGCATATTCGAATTATCTAAGTAATGGCCGAGATCGACGAAGGGCCTGCGCCTGCGAACTTTTATGACCGTTTTATAGCGTTTGTAATCGATACGCTCCCGCTGGCCCCCCTTTATTTTCTTTGCGTCCAATATTTCATCCCGATCCTTGCGTTATTTCTGACGGCTGCGCTTTTTGCCTGGATGCAGGCGATGATGCTCATGCGGTGGCAGGTGACCCCCGGAAAATGGCTGTTAGGGATCTCTGTATTTGATCTCGAGGGGAACGCTCCTACTTTTAAGCGTGGTTTTTGCCGAACATTGACGTATTGGGTTAGTGCGGTTCCCCTTTACGCGGGTTTTCTCGCGGCATGGTTCGATGAAGACGGCCGGGCTTGGCATGACAAGATAACAGAGACAGTTGTTTTAGAGACCTCTCCGCAGTTGGGAAAAGTACGGGCTGCCATTCGGGTTTTTTCCGGATTTTTGATGGCTGTGCTGGCGGGGGGCTGGTTGTTTTTATGGGTGGGGCTGCCTGTGTATTTGGATTTTCAGCATGAACGGGATGCACGTCAGGCGTTGCAGGTCCTGGGGTTTTTGCAGGAAAAACATTTTCAACGCGAAGGGCACTACGCCCAGGATTTTGATTCTTTGTTCCCGAAGGGGAAAACCGGTGTGATGCTTGAAGATCTCAAGAAGGTATTGGATTTTAACGCGGGCTTGGCGATGGATGCCGGTCCAAAGAGTTTCAGTATCCGTGCCCGCGCCAAGGATGGAAATGGGGATATTTTGGAAATCAGTGGTCCACCGCCGAAATTACGTGTCATTCGTTATCCGTAGGGTGTACACTACCCGCGTGGCACGCGTATCTATTTTATTTTTTAGCGCACTGTTTCTTTTTGCTTGCGCTCCCACGACTCCCGAGTTTTATTCCGATAGAAAATTTCCCACCGCGCGGTACGCGTTTTTTCAATCCCCGCTCGGCGGCAGGAACGCCGTCGGCTATTCGATGAAGATCGACAAGCTTGGGAGAGTGATTGTCGCCGGGATGGCAGAAGATCATGAGGGACAAAGCCGCCTTGCGGTCTGGCGATTTACCGATGTCGGACGCTTGGATCCGGATTTTGGGGATCGTGGTTTCGCGAAAACGAATTTACACGCTTGGGGATGGGCGGTTGATTTAGCGCCGAACGGAACCATCGTCGCTGCCGGGTTTAAGGGGGGAAATTGGCAAACATCCTCTCGGGCGGTTTTTACACGTCTCGACCATCATGGAAAAATTCTTGAGACCGAAGAATTTAAAAGTCCCTACGGCGGGAATCACGCGGCTGCTTTTGCGATTCTTGTGAAGAAGGATGGGAGTGTGGTTTTGGGCGGAGCGGGTTCGGATAAGACCGGCAATGTTTATCCGGTATTGTGGAGAATGTCTCATGCCAAGGCACTGCCGGTTCCGGAGGGGACTCAGGAAGGACGTGTGAATGCCTTGATGGAAATCGACGGTGAGGTTGTCGCTGCCGGACACCTGGATTGGAAGAAGCTTGCTGTGTGGCGGGGGGATGCTCTCCCGGCGATGTCTGACGCGGGAATGGGGCGTTCCCTATTGAAGACGCAGGATGGTTTTGTTGTGGGGGGATTTCGCTACGTTCGCCGCGAGGATGACACCGTTCGCGAGGAACAGGCGGTCCTTTCCCGTTTCCCTGCCAAAACCATGACGGTTCTTCCTAAAGAAGAAGGCGTTCTTAATCAGGAAAGTTTTGCGATCGCCCGCACGGGGAAGGTCATTCGGTTGGCGGGTTATATCGGAACCAAGGATGGTGTGAGTGCCGCGTTGTGGGGCGTGAAGGGGAGTGAGATTCGTCTGCGGCGACTTCCCGGATCAACGGGGAAGGAGGATCGTGCGTACGGGTTGGCGGCCTATGAAAACGGCCGCCTGATGGCGACCGGTTTCGCGAAAGACGAGGCGGGCAATCGCCGGCTCGCCGTTTGGAGTGTTCCTTAAGCGGGGGCGGCTTTTTCCTTTGTGCTCGCCTCATTGGCTTTCTGCTTCCCGCAGTTCTTGCATCCCCCGGCGCCTTTTTCAGCACCCTTCATCGCTTGACCCGCTGCGGCCATCGCCGGACCCGCCATGCCGGCGAGTTGCTCGGGGCTCATCCCTTTCTTGGCTTTCTCCTGGCGCTCCTTGATCTGTTTGTTGTGGGCGTCGATTTGTTCAATCGTTTTTTTGTTGATGCGATTCATGTCGTTTCGTGCTGTCTCTACGTCTCCGCTCGATTCCGAGAGTCCGCTGGCGCCTCCGACAGCGGAACCACCTCCAGAGACACCTGAAAGCGCGGATCCACCGGTAACTGTTCCGGCTGAGGCATTTCCGACCGCGCCGGCACCCGAAATACGGCTGTGCGACATCGATGCGAAATTGCTGTCGAGTCCGCCGGTCGTCGCACCATAGGAAACAGGATTCCCCGACATTGAGTTCAATTTCATTTGCGGTCGGCCTGAGCCTGCCCCTTTCGCGGCTTGCGGGCCGAGAGGGCTTCGTCGCGACTTGGCCCCTGATCCCCGTCGGCCCTTTAGCGTGTAGTCTTTCTTTTGCTTGAGAGAGGTGTCGTCGTTTTTTGAACCGAACTTAGGCGCTTTTATGCCGAGCTCCTCATCGACATTGTCGCCCTTGTAGCCCATCATGTGGGCGATGAAGCGTTTGTGTGCGGCATTTGCCTTCGCCATTACGGCCGCGGTCGCAGCGAATTCCTGCGCGGCCTTGACCCCACCCATCATCGCACCGATTTTCGTGCCGGCGGGAATTTGGGTGGCTAAAATTGAAGTTTGAATAGCCGCGAGCTCAGCTTTTGTTTCTTCCATGGATTTTTGAAACCGTTCAACTTCCGGATCAACGCCTTGGCTTTCCCCTTTGCCGACCTGAGGAACATGCTTGGGCATCTTCTTTGCCAGGCACGGTTGTACCGTGACGGCAAGTGTAAACAGCGAAATAATTAGAAATTTAGCCATGATCTCCCCCTTCAATAATTAAGGATAGTCGTCTCCTGCCGACTGTCAAGGGACTGGCGTAATAGATTTACCGGGGATTTACCTTGTTTTTTCCTGAGTTTTCCTCATAATTTAAAGGTATGAAGAAAGAGAGCATCGTGAAGGCCGGATTGGCCGGCCTTTTACTCTTTGGAGGTTATTACGCGGGATCTGTCTATCGCCGTCTCCACGAGGTGGATCGACTGAAGGCTGATCTGTCCATTGAAGAAATTACCCAACGGGCACGGGCAAAGGCGGTG
>JBFIEP010000343.1:0-3832 GCA_041603335.1 Elusimicrobiota bacterium
CCGTCCATGATGAAAACGCGGTGAATATGCTTGCGGCGCATCATCTTCGCGATTTCCGCGACGGGAGTAGACTCTACCGCCTGAATGATAATGGGAGTCATCATGTCCCGAACACGGGTTCTGTCGGGCAGTTCCTGGTGATAGCCCTCCGGGAGCACCTCCACAGAACTGCCGGCCTTATAGAAGGAGAATCGATCGCCTTCCCCATCCCGCTGGTGGTGGACGAGGTCACTCTTAGTAAGAACTCCCAGTAAATGCCCCTGCTTATCAATTACCGGTGCGCCGCTGATGCCGTTTTCATCAAAAAGTTTAGCGACTTCCTGAACAAACATCTCAGGGCGAACCTTCAAGACTCGCTTTCGCATGACATCCTTCGCTTTTGCCTTTTTCCAGTTCATCGCTCTACCTCCATGACATCGTTATTCATCTTACGGCGGCACTCATTGACGGTCCGTCGTGAAACCGTTATCCCCGTTTCTTCCGCGAGCTTCACCATGAGACTCTCGTCAGTGACTCCCGAAGCGATAAAACCCAACCGCTTCCATTCCTTGAGGATACAAAGCAATACTTCGCGTTGACCCGTCAAGAGCTCTTTAACCGGGACCTCCTCACCCCATGGAAGGACGATCGACCTGCGCGATATCGCACGGCTCACCGTGCTTGGCGCGACCCCGATTCGACGGGCCAGTTCGCGCAGGCTTAACGGCCGCAGGCGTTCGCGTTTCCGGCTGCGAAGATAAACGGATTGCTCCGTCGCGGACCGGGATAAAATTTGAAATAGCGTGTCCTGCCGCATATTGAGCATCTCGATGCGTTTGAGCAGCTTTCTCAGGTCCCGTTTCTGAGTCGTTGTGAGGTTTCGCTGCTTTTTCCAGTCCTCCAACCGTGCGTATTCGATTTCATATTTTCCGCGTGCCCAATGCGGGGCGAAAAACCGGAAAAAGACGCCGTCTTTTTCCCGGGGGTCCTTTTCAATCTCGGCGATGCAGCTAAAGCGGATACCGGCCGTTTCGGGCACCTTCCCCGGTCGAAAGAACTCCGAGCGGGCCCCAACCTCAAGGACAAGATCCATGATCCGGCGCCCTTCCTCCTCATCGATGTCGCATTTTTTACAAATCGTTGAAAAATTATCCTCGGTCTGGCCGAGCAAAAAATACTTCTCGAAAGACTCCTGACCGATCTTTCGGATCAAGCCGATCAACCCTTCATGCTTCTCGATCAAATCATGGATATCGGCGGAACCATCACCGGCGGCTATTTCTTCTTTCAATTCATAAAAGCCCTGATGCAGCTCAGAGGCCGGCCACCGTTTACGGCGGACCAATGGCAAGGCGCCTCCCTCTCCGTAAACCAACTCCCGGAAAAGGGGATTTCCTTCGATATCTCCAGCCTCTTTTGCGACTTCAGGCTCGCTCATCGACAGCCATTTAGCGGCGGCCAATCGCCCTTGAAGCACCTGCACACTTTCAGGCTGGATAGATTGTTGGATATTCAGTTTAGATTCCATAGCGGTCACCATTTTAGTTCTCCAATCACATGTAATGCAACACTTCTGCCAGTCTGCGCATAATGCTTCATACTGGATCACCCTGTTCCAAACCGGATTTGGTACAATCAATACTTAATGACATCGGAATCCATCTCTTTTTTGGTCAAAAACGGGCTGAAGTCCTTTTTCGGCTGGAACGAAAAAGCCGCCGAAGGGGCAGCCCTCTACAGGCGTCTCTATGACAACGCCTCGGATATGATTCTATTGCACAATCCTGCCACCGGAAAAATACTCGATGCCAACCCGGCTGCCTGCAAAATCCTCGGACGGGAAACCGGCGAGCTAAAGGGGATGCCCCTCTCCCAACTCCTTGAAACTCCTGAAGAATCAGGGGCATTGCATCTACTTTTCCGTTCCGCACGCCAATTGGGACGCGCCACCCGCGTCACGCGAATGAAGGGTCGCGACGACCGCGTTGTCGAGATAGAAATCCGCGTCACCCCAATGGGCGCCCGCGAAGATGAGATCATGCTGTTTATCGGCCGCGATCTGACCGCCCAGCATTTATTAGAACGCCGCGCCCTTGCGTTTTATCAAGCCTTCCAGAACTCGAACGATTCCATGTTCTTTACCAATCGGGAAGGAATCATCCAGGAAGTCAATGAAGCCTTTCTCAAACGATTCGGGTTCCGCCGCAACGAAGTGATCGGAGAAACCCCTCGTATCGTCAGTTCCCAACATTCTTCGCCCGAAATGTACCAACGCCTTTGGAAAGATATTCTGGACCCCAAGAAAGGATTTTGGCGGGGCCGGCTCATAAACAGAACCAAGACCGGTGAGGAAGTCCCCATTCTGATTTCCATCACCTCGGTCCAGGATGATCGCGGCCGTATTGTCGGGTTCGTCTCAAGTGCTGTGGATCTTTCGGAACAGGAAGAACTGCAGCGCCGTCTCGCGAAGAGTGAATCGCTCGCCGCGGTAGGATCCATGGCGGCGGTGATGGCCCACGAAATTAGAAATCCCCTTGGCTCCATCGTTACCGCTGCCCGCAGCTTAGGCCGCGGGAAAATTGAAGAAGAAGACCAGGAAACCCTGACCGAAATTATCGGGAAGGAAAGTAAACGGCTCGGCGACACCCTTTCCCAATTTCTTCAATACGCACGTCCTCGGGAATTGACCCTGGCGGATCACGATGTAAATTCGACCCTGCAGGAGATCGTTCAAATGGTCTCCGCCGATGAAGCCCTTTCGGGTTCGATTGAGTTTAAATCAAAACTGGCGGAAACACTCCCCTCCGTTCAGGTGGACGCGGATCAACTGCGGCAGGTTTTCTGGAACATCGTGATTAATGCGATCCAAGCCATGGAGAACAAAGGCGAACTCCTCGTCCGCACGGGTTCTGCCGGTAGTTTTCTCCGGGTCGATTTTGAAGATACAGGCCCGGGGGTTCCAGTGCAGGAGCGGGATTCCATTTTCGAACCCTTTCACACGACAAAGGAGCAAGGCACCGGTCTTGGACTTGCCGTTGCGGAACGCATCGTTTCCGCACATGGCGGTCGGATCGGCGTGGAAGAAATGCCGGGAGGCGGCGCCGATTTCTTCATTTTAATTCCTTTACGAGACTCGGAGGCATGATGAACAACACCCCCATTAAACCCAGCATTCTTTACGCGGAAGACGATGCCTCCCAACGGACGGTAACGACCATCGCACTCAAGCGAATCGGACTCGAAGTCACCGCAGTCCCCGACGGGGAACAAGCCTGCAAGGCGCTTACCAAAAGCCCATACGACATTGTTCTTACCGACATCCGGATGAAACCGGTCGATGGATTCAAGGTCTTGGAAGAGGCCCGCCGCCGGTCCCCCGAAGCGCAGGTCATCGTGGTAACAGGTCACGGATCGATCGATTCGGCGGTACAAGCGATGAAGGGAGGCGCGTTTGACTACCTCACCAAACCCATCGAACCCGAGGCTCTCAAAATCAGCATCGACAAGGCGATAGAACGGCTCCGCCTGCTTCGGGAAGTCGAGCACCTTCGCGCCCAGGTGCGCGGGAAGTTCAGTCTGGACAATATCGTCTACGCAAGTTCGGAGTTTCACAACATTCTGGACCTCGTCGGGAAGGTCGGCGGAACAGACGCGTCGGTTTTAATCCAAGGGGAATCCGGGACCGGTAAAGAATTAATCGCACGGGCAGTACACGAAGCGAGTGCACGGCGGAACCACCCCTTCATCGCCATCAACTGCGGGGCGCTGCCGGAAGGTCTGCTGGAAAGCGAATTGTTCGGGCACGCTAAGGGCGCTTTTACTGGGGCGGTCGCCCAGAAGCGGGGCTTATTCG
>JBFIEP010000344.1:0-3814 GCA_041603335.1 Elusimicrobiota bacterium
CCACGAAAATTTTGAAGGATTATTTGTAATTGCCACACTAATTGGTGTCGGTGCGGTACTCCACTTTTTCGATCAGAAGGTCTCGTTTCTGAATTTTTTCTTCATTCCGGTCCTGGTCGCCGGGTGTTTTATGCATACGCGCGCTGCGGTCCTGGGCGCGCTTTTCTCTGTGGTCGCCGTCGGCTTTTTCGCTGTTATCGATCCAAATTCTTTTGCCCAGGATTTGAGCCGGGTTGGTTTGTACTGGCACCTCGTCATTTGGGGAGTTTTCCTTATTATGACCGGCGCGATTGTCGGGCGTATGACTGAATTGATGCGAACACGATTTTACGAGGCGCGCGATGCACTTGGAAAGGTCGCGCGGCTGCGCGCGGAATTACAGATGGCCAATGACCGACTCGAAGAGCGTAACAGGACGCTTGAAGTGACGAAAGCGAAGGTTGAGGCCGTTTTGTATGCGACGATGGATCCGTCCGTCGCGAAATTGATTATCGACCGAAGGCTGCGAAACGAGAAACGAAGCATCTCGGTATTATTCGCGGACCTTGCTGATTTCACCAAGACGGCGGAAGGCCGTCCTCCCGAGAGCGTCATTGAGGATCTCAATCGTCTATTTTCGGAAGTAGAGCCGGTGCTTACTCAATTCCGCGGTCATCTCGATAAATATCTTGGGGACGGCTTGATGGCGGAATTTGGCGCCCCGTTTTCAACCCAGCACCATCAGTTGCTCGCCGTGATGGCGGGAATGCGGATGCAGGAGCGCCTTAAGGAAAAAAGTTTCCCGGGTGAAATTCGCATCGGCATCGCGAGCGGTACGTCTATCGTCGGACTCGTGGGGTCTGAGCATCGGAAAAACTATACCGCCATCGGTGATACCGTGAATCTCGCCGCCCGCCTTGAGGAAATGTGCCCTGTTAACGGGGTCCTTATCGACCAGGAGACCTACGAGCATGTATCCAATTGGGTGAACGCGCGGCGCATCCGTGTGGGACTTTCGGCAGAAGAAACAAAGAATCTCGAGGCACGGCTTTCATTCCTACAAGACGCGATCGCGGCCGCGCCGACAGCGAAGTTGTACCAGGAGGCGGCGAATCTCTGTTCCGAGTTGGGTGATATGAGCCGGGCGCTCGACTACCATCGCAAGGTCCTCGAACTTGATAAATCCCAGCAAGAGCCGCAACAGAGGGCCATTGCCGCCGCTTTATTGACCGGGGATGAGCGTGGATTTGTCACGGTGAAAGGCAAGAAGGAGAGGGTTGCGGTTTTTGAAGTCCTTGGATTTCGAGATCCTCTTGATAATGTCAAACGCGTCCCGATGGCTGTCGCCGAAAATTTCCGCCGTATCAGCAAGACCTTGTGGCTGCCGCGCGAACACGTCCAGGCTGTTGAGGCCGTGGAAGGGGCACTCGGACATAGTGTTGTTGCCGCCGCGGTTGCCGCGTCGGTTGCCGACAAGATGGGGCTTAGTGAGCAGGAAGTTAAAGATATTCTGATGGCGGCCTATATTCATGATATCGGAAAGCGGGGCGTTCCTGAATATCTCCTTTCACGTGAAGGTAATTTGAGGGATTTACCCCAGCAGGACCAGGATTTGATTCGAGGGCATGTCCAGGAAGCCGAGTCTGTGATTCGGGACTTGGGATTGCCGCGTTCAGAGGCGGTGCTAACCGCAATCGCGCAGCATCATGAACGTCCGGACGGAAGCGGCTATCCGGATGGTCTTAAAGGGCATTCGATTTGTCTCGGGGCGCGGATTATTCAAATCGCCGACTACTACGAGACTCTTACGGGATGGCGGCCCTATCAGGAACCGATTACGTCCCATGCGGCCGTTGAAGAAATTCGACGGGAGAGTAAGGATGGGGGATGTGATGCTAAAATCGCCGAAGTATTCTTCGACGTGATGAAGGACGTTCGTTAAGCCTTTCTTCCCTGTCCGCTTGCCCCGCGTCCCTTTTTCTTTTTCTTCGATGCTTTCTTCTTTTTCGGCTTCTTTGCCGTTGCGCGTTTTTTAGAAGCGGCTGATTCCTCTTTGTCATTGTCGGTTACCGCGCGGACACCGGCGGCTCCGGCCTCGATGCCTTGGGCAATGAGATTGAAGATTCCTCCAGCAGCTTCTGAAACAAGATTACCTGCAGAACGCTGAACCTCTTCGATCCGTTCCCCGAGCCGCTTAACCTTTAGGCCGTCAGGCGTTGCGATTGACGACGAGTGCGTTCCGCAATTACCGCACTCAAGGGCACTGAGGGCGACGAGATGTCCGCAGGCGGCGCAGAGGTCGGTTCCTGCGCGTTCACGGAATAAACGTTTTCGAAAGCCCATCTCGAACACCGCGCCGTCTGTTTCGACCGCGCTTAGGCCGCAGGCGAGGGAAATTTCCGTCAGGTCGCGTGTTTGACTGAACGATATGCCTGTTCCCCGTCTGAGGGCATAGGAATGGAAATAGGGCAGAGCTTTTAGCAGGTCTCCGGTGAAGTATCGGAGGTCATGCTGCGCCCGCTTGAGCGTATAGGGCTTATCGAGATGTTGACGAAACCGCTTCGCTTCTCCTTCCTTCAGCCTGAGCATTACCAGAAGCGTCGAGAGGTCTTCGCGCATTGCTTTGGAAGGCTTTCCTCCGGTCCACGCTCCGGCAAGCGCAAGAGAAATTTTCAAGCGGGGAAGATCGGCGTGCTCCTTCGTTTTTTCAATCGTAACCTCCTCGTTGCCGAGGATGCTTCCTACGGCGTTGTCGAGATCTTCCGGGTCGAGGAATGCGGATTTTTTATCCTTCTTAATCTTGCGTACGTAGAGGTGGCTGTCAGCGAAGGTTTCAATGCAGCGGAGACGTTTGGGAAGATAAGGATGCGTGACAAAGAGTTCGCTCCATTTTCCATAGCTGCTCGCAACCTCCTCACTTTGTTTCCGGAATTCATCGAGGTTGATGCGATCGGCAAGTTCCCGGGACCCGCACCCCAATAAGAGTAGGGCCCGGCGTGCGGCATCTAAATCCTGGACGCAGATGAGCCCGGCTCGATCACACGTTATCTCGGAGCGGCGGAACCACGCCTTGAGTGCGATTTCCAGCGGGAACGCCAGCAAGTGAACAAAGGGAAGCCGGCCGGAGAAGAGTCCGATGTTCGCGAGATAAATCGCGATGGTTGCGTACAACGCGTGCTGCGATTTGATGTGACCGAATTCGTGGCCGAGGATGAAGAGGATTTCTTTTTCGGTGGCGCATTCGAGTAAGGGACGCGTGATCGCTACAAACGAGGTTTTCTCATCGGTTCCCATGGTGAATGCATTCATGACCGGCTGTTCCACAACAAATAGCGGGGGCGCCTTCATCGATAAAAGTTCGGCGGCTTTCATGCGGAGTTTGTTGAGATCCGGAAACTGTTTCGGACCGACCTTGATCGTCGATCCCAGAAAACCGGTGCGGCGAAACTCCAGCCAGAATTGGATCCATTGTGAAAACAGCCAACCTGCACCCGGTACCGATTTCAGCGCCTTGAGAGCCTCGCGATCACCTGAGTATTCGTAGTCCCGTGAATCGATCGAGGGAAGTACGGCCAGATTTTTGAGCCAGGAGAGATTCGGTTTCTTTTTCATGATTCTTTCCAGGGTAACCCACGGAAACCCTGTAGTCAAGGCACTTTCTCCAAGTTCCGTAGTTTTTAGGCGAAGCTTTGATTTAAACAGAATTATGTTTCGCGTCGCGTACGCGATGCTCGAAGATTTGCGTTTTTTAAATTGTTTTTTGGGTCAAATCTCCGAGCCCCGAGGGCCCCCCATCTGCAGGAAGCAAAATTTATTCATTAATTCTTTCTTTGGC
>JBFIEP010000345.1:0-3809 GCA_041603335.1 Elusimicrobiota bacterium
AGCGAATGTTTCCTTGGCGTGTTCTTCGGCTCGTACGACTCCGTTTCCAGGGTCATTTTCCGCCATTTTATTCAGCATTTTGCTGTTCTCGTCATTGAGACCTGTCGTATCAAAATCCCCTCTGACCGCACGCTTCCACGACTCAACTTTATTGCACAACGCCGTCGATATGGCACACGCAACACTTTTTGTCTGACTAAGAGCCTTGAGTTGAATGGATGTATATACCGTCTCAAGCAATTCAACCGTTTTTAAAGAAATCTTAGACACCTTCCCATCGTTGGCGTCATAAAACTTAACCCCTGCCATTTTTCCACTCATCATGGCAGCAAAGGAATCCGCATCTCCTTGAAGTTCATCACGCGGAATAGAAACCGCGTACATTTTCTGTCCGTTTATATCGATTGTTTTAGTTTCACCTGCCCAAATTCCAGTTTTTTTAGCTTTACGAAATTGGGTTTTAGAAACCATGACAATATTCTTCTTTCCTTTTTCCGTCATTCCAGCACGTTCAATCGCCGTCATGATTTTCTGTTGGTGCCCATGCCCCAAAGAATTATCAAAACGAGCATTACTGGCAAGTCGTTTGACCCCTTCCGGTTTCAGCTCGGCCGAAGATTCATCCCGCGACAGCCGTAATACCGAGTTTGCAATCGCGATGGTATTGGTATCTCCCTTAGCTCTTGCCTGCGTGATGGCAGAACGCGCAAGTTCCTTGGCAATCGCGGGTTCTTTTAGATGCGCCATCGCATTTGCGATTTCAGCCAGAGCCACCGGATTGTTTTTAAAATTTTCAGCCCCTTGCTTTAATACCGAAACCGCGCCGCTGCGTTCCGACGGCGTCATGCCTTCGGCGATCGCTTGAATTGATTGGTTTTTCGCTCCGGCCTGTTTATTTTTATCGAGATTCTTTATCAGCAAGAGTTGGATGTTGTCTTTTACCTGCTGGCGTGTAGGCCCCGCCGCAAAGGATAAATTGGCGGCGAAAATAACGGCGAAAAGGACGGCACCCCATCGCGTAGTCATCGGTAGTAGAATAAGCCCGTGACTAAAATTTGTCCAGGGACTATTGAAAGAAAATTAATCCTTAAAATATAAAGGAAAAATCGTTATCCCGTGACCCTGTGCTTAATTTCCGCTAAAATCTCCTTGTGAATAGTTTACCGATCAAGAAATTAAACCCCACCGCCACCCTCCCGACTCGCGCGCACAGCGATGATGCGGGACTCGACCTCTACGGACTTGAAGGCCGAACCATCGCTCCGGGAGAAGGCGTGATGATTCAAACGGGAGTGGCCGTCGGGATTCCCGAGGGGCATGTAGGACTTGTCACCGACCGGTCTTCGCTGGCCAAGCGCGGCTTAAAGACTGCAGGCGGCGTAATCGATGCGGGCTACCGCGGAGAGTTGGGTGTTGTTGTGAGAAATCTCGGCCCGGAACCGATTGAATTGACCGCGGGCGACCGAATCGCCCAGTTGCTTATTATCCCCATCGTGACGCCCGCCCCATTCGAAAGTGAGGATCTTGGGGATACCACGCGCGGCGTTGGCGGATTTGGAAGTACGGGTAAGTAAAACTAAGCCGATATTCCCGACAGCAATGTCGCTATTCCCACGAGACCGATAAAGGAAAGGACGCCGAGGATGAGCGCGGCGGCGATAGCACGCCCGCGGCTGAGGCCGTGCAGAACCCGTGCGGCTTCGTGCAGAAGATAGAGCCGGTAGAAAGCCAGGGAAATCGCAACGGGAGCAAAGAGTAATGCCCCGACGTCGATCGGCGCGGTCCATGCCATTGACGCCATCGCGCGGAAGCTTGCCCGCCAAGGGGCGCGCCCCCCAACCATCTGACAGGCGACGTGATACACCAGAGACATGAGAAGTGTCAGCCCGATTGCAAATACCGGAAAGAAGAGGAGGGAAATCACATCGAGCAGCATCGATTGCGGTGCCGGGCGAAGGCGTGCAAATACCGCCAAGGAATCCAGTAATCCCGCCGCAAATCCCCACATAAGCAGCCGTGAGATAGACGGCCATAAATACGGCTGGCCGCCATCGTCGAGGTCGGCGGCCGCGAGGGACGCGAACGATTTCCCGGGCTCGCGGATTTGTAGGGATGCCTCCTGAAACAGAAGGTTAGGCGGGGGGAACTTAAGGATTATGCCTCCACCGCTTCCATATCGGCGATAGTCTTGGAGAGAATTTTGCCTTCACTGTCGATCTCGTAGGTAATGGGTGTTCCTGTGGCGATATTAAGTTCGAGTACTTCTTCCTTTGAAAGATTATCGAGTTTCATGACAATCGCTCGAAGACTATTCCCATGTGCCGCAACGATGACGTTCTTGCCGGCTTTAACATGAGGTAATATTTTTTCTTCGAAGTATGGGATTGAGCGGTCGGCGGTGTCTTTAAGGCATTCTCCGCCGGGAGGCCGCACGTCGTAGCTGCGGCGCCAAATGTGGACCTGCTCTTTTCCGAATTTCTCACGGGTCTCATCCTTATTGAGTCCCTGCAAATCCCCGTAATGCCGTTCGTTGATCGCTTTGTCGCGTTCAATGGGGATGTCCTTCTGGCCGATCACATCGAGAATGATGTCGAGCGTCTTTGTCGCGCGTTCGAGAACAGAGGTGAAGGCTAAATCGAATTTTACATCCTTGAGAACGAGTCCCGATTTCCGGGCTTCTTCTTCACCCTTCTCTGTCATCGGCACATCTGTCCAGCCGGTAAATTTATTTTCGAGATTCCACTGTGATTGTCCGTGGCGGACGAGTACGAGTTTGCTCATGCTAGGCGCTCCCATAAACTGATTATGGGGCTATTCTAGCAAGAACTAGGCTTGAGCAGGATTGCGGCGGGCGCCTTTTCTGGGCGATTTCTTGTTTTTATACATGCGGGAATCCGCCCGGGTCACGAGGCTTTCTTTTGTGTCGCGGCATTGCAGCGATGCGATGCCGATGCTGAGAGTGACGAGTCGTGCATACGGTTTCCGGCGCGAGGACTCTTGGATGCGTTTGGCAACGGTTTGGGCGAGTTTACGTCCGATATCGGGCATAAGGACTAGAAATTCGTCGCCCCCGATCCGGAACGCCGAGTCAACGTCGCGGCGAATGGAAGCTTCAAGAATGCGGGCCGTGTCTTGGAGGATGCGGTCCCCTTCGAGATGGCCCCACTTGTCGTTCGCTTGTTTGAATTTATCAAGGTCGATGAGGAGTATCGACAGTTTTTCTTTTTGGCGTTTCGCGCGTTTTACCGCGGCGGTCATGCGGTCAAGATAACAACGTTTATTATAGAGTCCGGTTAATTCATCGGTGAGCGTCATTCGACGGAGGCGTTTTTCCAGTTCTACCCGGCGGGTGATATCCTTTGAGATCCCCATTGTTCCGATCACAAGTCCCCGGCGGTCCCGGATTAGGGAGGCGGACATACTGACATGGACTTCGCGCCCGTCTTTTCCGAGAAAAACGGTTTCGTAGTCCGAGAGCCCTCCGTTGTCGAGTAGGAGTTTCATGATGTTTTCGCCTTCGCGCCGGCCCCCTTTATAAAGGCGCCATGCGACCGTTCCCATGAGATCCTGAAAGGACTTCCCGAAAATTCTTTCGGCGCCCGGGCTTACGTAGATGAGGCGTCCCTGCATGTCGGTGGTGCAAATTGCGTCTGATGTTGAGGAAACGATGGCTTCCAGATATTCCTTGGCCTGGATAAATTCGGTTGAGAGGTAGATGAGCGGATGATCTGCGGTATATCCGTCTTGCGGGTATTTGGATTCTGAAGTAGCCATGTGATTACTGTAGCCGCGGGCTGAGTGCGCCCCCA
>JBFIEP010000346.1:0-3802 GCA_041603335.1 Elusimicrobiota bacterium
ATAGGCGTATTAATCGTTATGACCGGTGTCGTCCTCGTCCAGGGATTCGCTGCTAAGGCAATCCCCTCAAAATCCTGAAAAACCCTTGAAAATTAGGGTTTGGGGCCTATACTCAGTGTATGGGAACTCCCCTCGCCCTCTCCACCCTTCCGTCTCCGGTTCGGCAGGAAAGCCGGGGGTTGTGACCGCCGATCCCGTTCGACGTTCTTTGGGCTCTTCGGAAGTTCCCCAACGGTTGGACTTGATGGGAATGTCGAAGGGCGGCATCATGCCTCGTATTTTGGTTCGGATTTGGATTAGCTGGATCGGGAAATATGGATAAACGAAACATTTTTTCTCCGTTGCTTTTTGGAATTTTCTTCATGACGATAGCGTCTGAGGGCAGGGCGGAATTGTACGAAGCGAAACCCTACCCTGTGGAGGCGCCTTGTTCCGATAGCGAAGCGGATTGTGTAGGTTCCGGCGCCTATCAGGAATGGGGAAAAGAGATGATGAGGTGGAAGAGGGCTGAGGAAGCGAAGGTTGAAGAATCGGCAATGCGTGAAATTGCAGATGCGGGACACGATGACGGTGCGGAGGAAAATTCGGCTGACGTGACGGCGCCTGTCGTGAAATCTCCAGTTGTGAAACCGAAGGTGGAATTGCCGAAGGCTCCTGAGACGCCTAAAGCTTCTGGGGGGGGAGGGGATGGAAAACCTGTCGTGAAAGGTGCGGACAAATCGACGACTCCAGATGATCGTCAGGCGGCCGCAGAGTTTGCGAAGCGGGATCCGGACCGACGAAGACCCGGCGAATCAGCCGAAGAGCATACAGCACGTTTAACGGAGCAAGCCCTCGCCCAGAAGGAGAAGCAGAAAGTTTGGCTTAAAAACCTGCTCAAAGACGGCAATCCCTGGGGAGATGAAAACGATCAACAATTAGATCCGAAAGATTTAAAGAAGAAACGGCAGTCGGGTTTCAAAGGCCCCGGTAATTCCTCCGGAGGGGTATCTCCCGGTGGGACATCCCCCGGAGGAAAATCTCCCCGGGGTCGTGGGGGAATGAAGGGGTTTGCCGGAAGAAAATTCCGTCCCGTTAATAAATTCCAGCGCGGCATTCAGAAGTTGGCCTCTGTCCCGAGTATTAACGAGGCGATAAAACGTGAAGGTATCAATGTCGGCTCGGGTGCCAGCGAGCAGGACCTCATTGCCGCTCAAGAAGTTCTTAATGGTCTTCCGCTTCAAGCAATGATGCAGGTTCCGGGAATATTAAACCAAGTGGGCGGCCGGAGCGTATATGAACGAGTCGTCAATAAGGTGGAAAATGGCGAAGGCGGAGAGGACACGAAACATATCACCGCCGACCATAACAGTCTCCTCTGGGAAAAAAGCTGTACGAAAGGACTGGAGGACTGCAACAAGCATTCGAAAGGAACTTCCTATTCCGCGGGATCTGTGGTTCCGGCCCCGACGGTGAGCAGTATTTACGAGTCCCTCTTTGGCGATGATTCCGGACAGGACTACGAATCTCATCATAAGCTCGCAAAAAGCGCCCTGGGAAAATCCAGAGGCGCGGGTATTTGGGACCGGATCAAAGGTGCGTTTAGCGGAATTGGCGGTGTCGGTAGTGTCGGCACCTCCGGGGAAGCGCAGCCTCGGCTGGCTGCGGTCGGATCCGCCGGTTCAGGCAGTCGCGGTATCGGACGTCGAGCGCCGGCCCAGATGGGGGCGGTTCAAAAGCGGGGCAATGAAAAATCGGGGGTGCCCGATTTTTACCCGCAAGAAAGCCGAGACGGCCTAACCGTGCGGGATTACGTTTGGGGAGTCTCGGGGAGCGTTGGTTTTACCATTCTGCTCGTGTGGGCTTTCCGAAAAAAGAACGAGTCCGGCGACGAAGATTCAATCGTCTAGCGCGAATCGCGCGACAAGAGAATTAAACTCATCACTGTCGCGGCACCAAAGCGTGTCGCTCTTATCATCCTGCGGTTTTGAATCGGATACGATGGTGCGGACTTTCCCGTTTTTTTCTTCGAGTTGACGGATTTCCGCAAGCGAGAGAACTTTTTCTCCAACCGTGCGGTATAGCGGACATCCCCATAAAGCTTTCTTAAACGGATCATCGAGGTCGAGTTCGTAATCCATGAGAATTCGGTCGGCAAGGTCGCGCAGCCAGCGAACCGCGCGCGAATTCCAGTCATCAAGTTCGAAATCCTTTTTAAGCCGGGTTCCCGCAAATTCAACGAGGGCCTTTGACGCCGTTTGGATTTTCTTCGAGAGCGCGCGATAGCGGTCGTTTTGAACCGCTTTTGAGTGGTCGGCGTTCATGGCGACATCACGTGTGTCGACACTCGCATGGACACGGATATCATGGTCGTCCATCCGGATCCAATCCAGAACAACGCCATCGACCGATAGTTCAATAAAGCTGCCCGGCTGCGTATCTGAGGGCAGCCCAATCCAAGCTCGAAATCCCTTATCTTCCACCCAGGCGCCGGGTTCTTCGGCGCAGCGGGGGAGGCGGGGAGATTCCTTCCCGTTGATGAATACGCGGGCGGGGCACATTTTCGGCATGCCTTCGGCTCCCGTTAAGGCGTTGCCGATATGATGGGTCTGTTCCAACGATACGACTCGAATCCGGGTTTTACGATCTTCTTCCTTCAGGCGGGTCGTTGTTTCTCCTTTCGCATGGGTAATCGTTGTTCGAAACCGTTCCCCGGGGATTCCGTAAAAGATATCGATCGCTCCCGGCTTTGCTGGAAGAAGCGTGAGAATTCCGATTGCGAGATAGCGGCAATCCCGGGTGCTCTCTTTATCTTTTCCGAAGAGGACGCCGTAGGGATCTTTGAGTTGATCATAGGTGAAGCCGCGGCCGTCAAATTCTATTTCGAGCCCTTCCTGCGTTGTGCGGATTTCGATACGGGTCGCTTCGTTTGCGACTGCCGCACGGACCCAGGTTTCCAAAAAGCGATGGGTTCCCCGCAGGCCGTAGGCTGCGAGCTTTTCAAGGGCTTTTTCCCGATCGACCTTGAAGCTGCCGCCGCCCACCCAAGTCGCTTCATCCTCATCCATTAGTTGAGAGTACCGCCCGGGCGCGCTGGCGTCAAGCCGGATTCCCGCCCGTAACCAAAGTCCCCTTGGCAGGCCTCCACTTATTCTCTCCCCAAATAGAGACGGGGAATCTACCGGGAAGCCGGATGCTGGGGAATTTGAATAGACGGAAATAGCCGGCTCAAGTCGGCGTCGGGCTCATCGAGACTGCACGATCCGATTCCAAACGGCTGCGACATGACCGTGTCGCGGAGTTCCGTTGCGGTCATGGAGAACTGCTTCCAGGTGAGTCCGTCTGCGAATTGAAAATTCTCTGCGTTCGTTTCTCTTAGGCATGCGAGGATTTCGGCTTCGCTGAATTTCTCCGCGCCTACCCGGCGCTGCAGCCGCAGGGCAGCCGCAAGGCTAAGGAAGCCGAGAGCATTGCTGTAACGGTCTTCTTCGACAATGGGGTGGTGTAAACCGGCCGTAGCCTTAAACGGAAGGCTGCGTTCGTTTACCGCCGGAATAAACCGAGCAAGGCGTTCGGGTGTGATCGCCGTGGGGCCCGAGGCGCGAACCTTTGGGCATAGGGAGGCGTGTTCGGGCGAGGCGTTGAGCGTGTCGATGGTTTCCCAAAACCATTCCCAGCGACCCTCCCAGCCGCTTTCATCCCAATCGGGTTCCACGTATAGCCGTATCCCGAGCGAGTCGAGGTCGCGGCGTACCCGGTCCATCGCGATTTTTGCCGTTTCCCTGTTTTCAAAATTATTTAAGTCGAGTTTGATTTCATACGA
>JBFIEP010000347.1:0-3795 GCA_041603335.1 Elusimicrobiota bacterium
CACCCGAGTTTCCCGCACGGGAATAGATTTCCTTTAACACATCCAGCCCGACGACGGTTCCATCGCTCGTTGCCTGCTCGACACAAATCAGCGCCGTCTTGGGAAAGTGGATATCGGCGACCTCGCGGATACGCCCTTCTAAATCTTCGGCTAAAAGATGCGGTGATTCAGGGCTCACGGGACGAAGCTGCGCCCGCGAGATTAAGGCGGCCGCCCCGGCTTCATGCTGGATGATGTGACACCGTTCCGCCAATAAGACCTCGTCACCTGAAGCAGTGTGGGTCAAGATCGCGCACTGATTCGCGAATGTTCCGGAAGGGACGAATAATGCGGCTTCCTTACCGAGAAGCGCTGCCGCTTCCCTCTGAAGTTCGTTGACCGTGGGGTCTTCTCCGCAAACATCATCTCCAACCGGAGCTTCAGCCGACGCCCGGCGCATGGCCTCGGTCGGAAGTGTGACAGTATCGGATCGGAAATCCATTTTACTCATACGCTCTCCCTTCGTGCTAAATCCATTTTGAACCACTTTGGGACATCACGCCCTTCGACAAGATCGGCGGCCCATTCCCCAAGCAAGGGTCCGAACTTAAAAGCGTGTCCGCTTCCGCATCCCGCAACAAAAACACCGGGCTTATTAGGCCAGGCATCAAAGACAAAACGTTTGTCCGGCGAATTGGTGTAGAAGCACGACCGCCCCGGCAAAACTTCGCCTAAACCAAGAAGCCGCTCCGAGGCGAAGGTTTCGATCTTTTTTTGCGCATCCCCATCGCCGTCCCGTGACTCTTCGGCGTCCGCCTTCGGACCCGGGAGATGGCACGCCGCCTTTATCGTTCCCACGTTCGGGTGCAGCGGGAATCCGTAATACCCTTCCGTTTCGGCATCGAAAGACCACACGGGCATCGGATCGGCTTCGTATTGAACAGGGTTGCGCGGGCGGAAAAAGCCTTCATGCTGGCGGGTCACCTCGATGGGCCAAACCAATTCGGTTAAAAAGCGGTCCAGCCAAGCGCCATTAGCCAGCAGCAGCGCATCGGCGCCGGAAATCTCCAGCGATTCCAATCGACTTCCCAAATCGATTCGGACGCCGCGGTTTTCCGCACGCGCCGCCAACGCAGGTAAGGCCTGCATAGGATCGAGCCAGCCGCCATCGGAGTTGAAGGTTGCAAAAGTTAAACCCGCAGTATTAAAGGACGGGAAGCGATCCTTTGCAGTCGCGATATCCCACAACTGGACCGGGTACCCGAGATCGGAGAGAACACGAAACGAATCAAACTCCCAGACCCCCGGTTCAGAGGGTCTGCTTGAAAACGCGAGAAAACCGGAGGGGTGAAAAATTTTCTTCCCCCACTCGTTCTCCAAATCAATCCACAATTCGCGGGAGCGCGCCGCCCACGGTGCGTAAAATTGGGTTTCGGCCCCATACTCGTGGCGCAAGGCCTTGGAATCATCACGACTCGCAGCCCTTAGCGCGGGAAGATTCGGATCGTCTTCATGGACAATGACGTCATGCCCGCGCGCCGCAAGTTCGCAGGCCGCGCTCAATCCAAAAACACCCGCGCCGGCAATCGCGATTCTCATGGGCGTTAGAGACCGGTAGGATGCCTTAATTCGAAAAAGGCTTTCGCTTTATCGGCGATTTGGTCGATGATAGCGACATTCCCCACAGACTCGGGAGCCTTGAAGCCGCATTTTGCACAGGAGAATTCGCCGTTTCCCATCGAGAGAGGGACGCCGCATTTGGAGCAATACGGTGCTCCTGATTTAACCTCTTGGATGGCGAAGGATTTCTTATCGTAGGTGACCGTTGGATACCAGAGAACGGAAAATTGTTCGAGGCGGAACTCATGCTTTCCGGGGGCCCCCTTGATATCGGCCAATTCCGTCTCTGCTTCACGCGCCCGGGCATTTACGCCTTTCAGGCGATACATCTCAAAAATCCATAAAATTAAAAGAATAATCGCTACTGCGGTTAGGCCGAGATGAAGGTAATCGAAATGTACTGGCATATCGAGAATTATCCGATTTTTTCGGTATTATTCATAGTCTCTACGGTTTGGCGCATTTGTCCTTCCTCTATATAGGAAAAGCCCCGCCAAAGGGCGGGGCTTATTAAAATGGTGGACCTAGTCGGGATCGAACCGACGACCTCTTGCATGCCATGCAAGCACTCTCCCAGCTGAGCTATAGGCCCTACATCCAAATTATAACAAGAAATCCCGCTTCGTTCCACAGGTCCTACCTATAATTTGGATCACGGAAGTGAGCCATGCGGTTTGAATTGAACCGGCAGCAATACGAAAGCGCGCTCGCGCAAATCGAAAACGACGCGTCCTTTGAAACAAGCGGAAAGATCGCGAAGTCCGGAAAAAAACTTCCTGAAATGACGCAAGCAATGTCACTCAAGCCCGGTCTTCTTAAGATCATGGATCGCGTTGGCCGGGTAGTTTATCCTGGCGGACTGCTTGATCGCGTGCTTGCGGAGAAAATTATCATCCGGATTTCCGAACTCAACTCTTACCGGTTTTGTGCAGGAATTCACACCGATGAACTCGTAAAAGGGCTCGGAGTCAAAACTAATGAAAAAACAAAACCGGGCGATGATCGCGAACGCGCGGCTCTTTTGTACGCGGAACAAGCAACAACAGACGCAAATAAAATCCCTGACAAAATGTTTGATGCACTAAAAAAAACATTTCTCCGACGAGGAATTCGTTAAACTAACTTTTCGCGCATCGTTTACGAATTGTCTCAACCGATTCAACAACGCGCTGCGCGTAACATATAACGATGGCTATCCGGACAATTAATCGATTTGGAAATTTTTTAAAAAAAGTTTTTTTTGCAGAAAAGTCTTTACAAAAACGTACCAACCCTCTATACTTTTGATGTTGGCGATGATCGTTGGAAGTAAGAAACGACTACGACAACAACGACGGACCAGAGAGGGTTACTAAACATGGCCAAGAAGAAAGCCAAGAAGAAAGCGACTAAGAAGAAAGCGACCAAGAAGAAAGCCGCGAAAAAAGGCAAGAAGAAAGCCACCAAGAAGAAAGCGACCAAGAAGAAGGCCGCCAAGCGCAAAAAGAAGTAACTCACTTAGTAACTGAAGTCTAGGAGAGCCCCCGCTACCGGGGGCTCTCCCGTTTTAAGGGAAGAAACCCGGAGGGATTATGTTCGATTACAAACTGAAAGGGAAACACGTTCTTCTTTCTTTGGATCCGGAGTTTTTGAAGTTTGTGAAGCTCTACGGCATCGAGGGTTCCCCTCTATTCGCGTTGGTCCACAAAATGGAGTCCGACGGGTTGTGGTTGGAGACAAAAAGCTTCGCGCTTTGCCCCCGAGGCATCCCCCAGATTCTCGATAAAGACGGCGATCCTCTATGTCGGGCCCACATTTTCGTCCCAGCAAAAGCGATTATCAGTGTTGTCACCTTTCCAGCGGACCTCCCCCCGATAACAGAAGACCCCGAGCTCTTTCATATCGGTTTTCGCCCGAAAAAGAAGAAGAAGAAGAAAAAAAAAGAAGTCCGAACGTTAAAGTAGGCCCTTAGCCCCCTAAATCCAGATCCGTTCGGCCCTGTCCTATGTCCGGGAGGTGGCGTATCCTAGAGTCGAGTGACCACGGCGAATCTAGAACCCGGAACCTATACCTACGCAGAGATTCTTGACGGACTCCGTAAGGGACGCTGGGCGTTTGCGCGAATCCGATCCGCCTCGGGCCGTTTAAACTTTCTGATCGGGATAACAGACGAACAACTGGAATTTGCAGCCCGCGAGGCCAAGCTGCGCCGTGTCG
>JBFIEP010000348.1:0-3782 GCA_041603335.1 Elusimicrobiota bacterium
CGCCGACATCCAGGCGATCCACGAAAACTATTTCGATGCCGGCGCTGACATTGTCTCCACCAATACCTTTGGCGGCATCCGTCACGTCCTTGATGAATACGATCTCGGCGATAAAACCCTAGAGCTAAACCGTCTAGCGGCAAAAATTGCGAAAAACGCCGCCATTGCGAAAGGCTCCCCCGAGCGTCCGCTTTTCGTGGCCGGCTCACTTGGGCCCGGCACTAAAACTATTTCTGTCACCGGCGGAATCACCTTCGACGAAGTGCGCCGCAACTACGCAGAGGCAGCCCTTGGTCTTATCGAAGGGGGTGCAGACCTTCTGCTTCTGGAAACCCAACAAGACACACTTAATATTAAAGCCTCGCTTCTGGGATTTAAAGACGCCTTCGACACGGCCGGGAAATCAATCCCGATCATCCTCTCGGTCTCAATTGAAACGATGGGAACAATGCTCGGCGGCCAAACCGCCGATGCGCTCTGCTACTCCGTCGAGCATTTTGATCTCCTGGCCTTGGGACTCAACTGCGCGACCGGTCCCGACTTCATGACCGATCATCTCCGTTCGATCTCGGATTTAGCGCGCGTCCCCATCGCCTGCTACCCCAACGCGGGACTTCCCGATGAAAACGGAATCTACAACGAAACTCCTGCAATGGTCGCCGAGAAGGTGGCGCGGTTCGCTAAAAACGGTTGGATCAACTTTGCGGGAGGATGCTGCGGAACGACGCCCGCTCATATTCGATCGATTGCCGGCGCACTAAAAGGCATTCCCCGACGCGAACCCAAAACCGAGCGACACGCGGCGATTAGCGGACTCGAAGCCCTATCGCTTACCGCAGACCGCCGCCCTCTTCTCGTTGGAGAACGCACCAACGTCATCGGGTCCAAAAAATTCAAGCGGTTGGTGGTTGAAGGGAAACTGGAGGAAGGCTCTGAAATCGGACGAAAGCAGGTCCGCAACGGCGCACATTTGGTCGATGTATGCCTAGCCAATCCGGATCGCGACGAAACGAAGGACATGACGGATTTTCTTGAGATTCTCACGAAAAAGATTAAAGCCCCGCTGATGATCGACACAACCGACGCCGGAGTCCTGGAAGAGGCGCTAAAACGCTCCCCGGGGAAAGCCGTCATTAATTCGATCAATCTCGAAGACGGCGAGGAACGATTTGAAACCATCCTTCCGCTTGTCCGTCAATACGGGGCGGCCGTTGTCGTTGGAACAATCGACGAAGACAAGCAGTCCGGAATGGGGGTCACGCGGGAACGCAAGCTGGAAATCGCCCTCCGTTCCCACAAGCTCCTTACGGAAAAATACGGCCTCGCCCAAGAAGACATTATTTTCGACCCGCTCGTTTTTCCCTGCGCCACCGGAGATAAAAACTATTACGGTTCCGCCAAAGCCACTATCGACGGGATTCGGGCGATCAAGACGGCCCTGCCCAAATGCAACACGGTACTAGGCATCTCCAACATTTCCTTCGGGCTTCCCCCGGCCGGCCGGGAAGTTCTCAATTCGGTTTTTCTTTATCACTGCGTTAATGCCGGACTCGACCTTGCCATGGTCAACACGCAAAAACTGGCGCGGTATGCCCTCATTCCTGATGAGGAGAAGGCGCTCTCTGATGCGCTTCTTTTCTGGAAAGGCCCCGGGGATCCGGATCACCCGAAAGGGTTTGATCCCGTCGCTGAATTCGCGGCGCACTTTCGCGACAAGCAGCCGCAAGTCGCCACGACGGAAGAACGCGCGAAACTCCCAATCAATGACCGCTTGGCGGGCAATATCGTTGAGGGCTCGAAGGAAGGGCTGCTCGAGGACCTCGACATTCTTATCCATAAGGAAAAAATGAAGCCCCTCGACATTATCAACGGCCCCCTAATGAAGGGGATGGATGAGGTCGGGCGCTTATTCGGCAACAATGAATTGATTGTCGCCGAAGTGCTCCAATCCGCCGAAGTCATGAAGGCCGCGGTGGCCCACATAGAACCCTTCATGGACCACGAAGACATGGCTTCAAAGGGGAAAGTCCTTCTCGCAACGGTCAAGGGCGATGTCCATGATATCGGAAAAAATCTTGTCCATATTATTTTAAAGAACAACGGTTTTGAAATCATTGATCTCGGAATTAAAATCGACCCGGCCGCACTCATTAAAGCGGTCAAGGAAACGACGCCTCATATCATCGGGCTCTCGGGTCTCCTTGTAAAATCGGCGCAGCAAATGGTGATTACGGCGGAAGATCTTAAAACCGCCGGAATTAAAATCCCGATTCTGGTTGGAGGCGCGGCGCTGACGCCTCGATTTACAGCCGGCCGCATCGCCCCTAATTACGAAAATCCCGTCCTGTATGCGAAAGACGCTATGCACGGTCTGGACCTCGCAAACCGGCTTCAAAACCCCGAAAAGCGTGAAGCCCTCCTTGCAGAGAATGCGGAACGCCAAATTGGCCTCGCGGCGGCGATGAACGGCAATGGAGTCAAAGCGAAGCCGGTCGCTGCTGTGATCCCAAAGAAACTCGACTACGATCACAACATTCCATCCCCCCCTGATCTAGGCCGGCACATCCTTGATGAATTCGAACTCGAAAAGATTTTCAATTACATCAACCCCGTCATGCTGTACGGACGCCACCTTGGACTTAAGGGAAATCCCGAGGAATTACGGGAAGCGGGAAATCCTAAAGCCCTTGAGCTGTATAAAACCATCGGCGACCTGCAGGAAGAAGTCCTCGAACGGGGCCTCTTTAGGCCCGACGGCGTAGCGCGGTTCTTTGTCGCGCAGAGCAACGGCAACCGGGTCCACCTTTGGAAAAATAGAAACGATTTCAGCTCCGGGAATGAGCCTTTTGAGACTTTCGAGTTCCCCCGGCAAGCCACCGGCGACGGACTCTGCCTCGCCGACTTCGTCCTTCCCAAGGAGCGCGGGGAAGTCGATTACATAGCGGCCTTTGTTGTTACCTGCGGAAAGGGGGTGCGCGAACTCTCTGAAAAACTCCGCAACGACGGGGAATATTTAAAATCCCACGCACTCCAAGCCCTCGCGATTGAGAGCGCCGAAGCCTTTGCGGAATTTCTTCACGAAAAACTTCGTCAGATGTGGGGCATTCCCGATCCCAACGACATGACGATTAAGCAGAAATTCCAGGCGCGCTATCGCGGAATCCGCGTGAGCCCGGGCTACCCGGCCTGTCCCGATCTTTCCGATCAGAACAAACTCTGGAACCTCCTGAACCCGGAAGAAATCGGCGTCCATTTAACCGAAGGCTTCATGATGGACCCCGAAGCCAGCGTTTCTGCACTTGTCTTCCACCACCCGCAAGGACGGTATTTCGCAATCGGAGACACTTCCGCAGAAGTCGCCGAGGGTCGGCGCACAGCCGCATGATGTGATCGCACGCCTCTCGCTTTTCCTCCTTTTCTGCCTCCCCGCCGTTGACGCCGCCTCGACGAGAAATCTTCTTGAAAGAATGGAACGCATCGCTTCACGTATGGACTCGGCCCACCCCCTCGACCGGAAGGCTGATGCGAAGAAACTGGATTCATTTAGAACCGAATTTAAAAAAAAGAATTTGATCGGCGCCCGCGCGCTCGCTCTTTATATTGTCGAGAAGAAACGCCCCCTTCGCGTGCGCGTCCACGCGGCATCCTTTCTTGGAACCATCGGAGAACCCGAAGCCTTCCAATCACTCGTACAAGTAGCCAAGGACGACGATGAAAACCCGGGTCTGCGCTCGACAGCGGTGCTGGCATTAGGCTCATTAAGAGTCCCCGCCTCCGTTCGC
>JBFIEP010000349.1:0-3776 GCA_041603335.1 Elusimicrobiota bacterium
CCAAGGCTTCGGGCGTCTTGTCCCCCGCTGGCCTGAATCGGTCGTAGACCGTCTCGAATGGAATTGGGCAGTCCCGGTGCTTCGCACCTACATGGACAATCACAAGATCGATATTTACCACTCCCACCGGATTCCGCGAATTCCGCCGAAACGCTGCATCGTCACCATCCACGATATTTTTCCGGTCGTCCACCCCGAATGGACCTCCGACTTTCTCAAAGACCAATGCGAACGGATTTTACGCCCCGGGATGGATCGGGTAGACCGCGTGCTCGCGGTTTCGGAGCACACGAAAAAGGATCTCATCGAACACTGGAGCGTCCCCGAAGAGAAAATAATCGTCACGCATGAAGGCGTCGACACGAAACTCTTCCGGCCTCTCCCGGAGGAAGAGAAAGCCGCGCTGAGAAAGAAACTCGGACTGCCGGAACGCTTTGTCCTCATGATTGGACCCTTCGATCCTTGGTGCCACCCGGGCAACGTTCCCAAGGCGCTCGCGCGCCTACCGGAGTCCCTCAAAGATGTCGGTATCGTGTTTGCCGGAAAAGGCGGAACCACCCGCGGGGAAGTCGAGAGCATCGTGGAAGAAGAGGGACTTACCGGAAGAACCCATTGGGCCGGGTTTGTCCCCCAACCCGAACTGATCGCGTACTACAATCTGGCCGAAGCCCTGGTGTACCCGTCTTTTTACGAAGGATTCGGTCTCCCGGTGCTTGAAGCGATGGCCTGCGGGACTCCCGTGATTACGTCCAACACAAGTTCTTTGCCGGAAGTCACCGGTGATGCCGGAATCCTGATCGACCCGTCCGACGTGGACTCCCTTGTTGGCGCGCTGCAGAAAGTCCTCGATGATCCAAGCGAACACGCCCGCCTACGGGAAAAAGGGCTTCAGAGAGCGGCTGAAATGTCCTGGACCGAGACGGCGCGAAAGACGCTCGAAGTCTACAAGAGCCTTCTTTGAGCGCAAACACTCCCTACTACTTCGCGCTTGGCGCGAACATTTGCTTTGCGTCGGGATCACTGGTATTTGCACGCTTCTCGCGCATGACAGGGCCTGTGTGGATGAATGCATTTAAGGCCTGGGTGGCATTATCCGCCTTCGCTCTCACCGTTCCCGCCGTCAGCGGTTGGTCCGGGGCAGGCTGGAACGCGATCGCGTTAATGCTTTTGTCGGGAGCGATTGGACTCGGGATCGGCGATATTTTTCTATTGAGTTCGTTCGCCCGGGTCGGAGCAGGACGCACCTTGATGGTCTTCTCATTCCAACCGCTCGTACTCGGCCTACTTGCCTATCTGATACTCGGCCAACCCGTCTCGCCGCGTCATTTTATAGCCATCGGATTTTTCATGCTCTGCATCGGGACCCTCTCACTTGAGAAACGCGGCGGAGACAGTAAAACAGTACCTCTCGCGCTCGGCTTCGCTCTAATTGGAATGCTCCTTGACGCAGCCGGACTCATCATTACGCGCAGCGTTTTCGATGCCTATCCGTCGATGACCCCGCTGGAAGCGAATCTTCATCGACTGACAGGAGCGGCAATCTTTTTTGCCGTCTTCTCGCTCTTTCGGCCCATTCGTTTTCGCGCAGTTTTAAAAACGTTGAGCATGCGCGATAGGACGTTCGCGCTGGGAGGCGCTCTTGTCGGCACCTACCTATCTCTCATGCTCTATCTTGCCGCGATCCAACGCGGCCACCTCGCCTCACTCGCAGGGATCGCTATTACTTCGACGACATGGGCATCGGGAATCGAATGCCTGCTGGAACGGTCCTGGCCCTCAAAACATCTGGTCGGAGCCTTTTGCTTCTTTTTAATCGGGATGCTCGTTTTATTAGGATGAGGGATCATGAGTGACGATTGGGAAAAATCGATTCTAGCATGGCGCGAAAAATTCGAACGCGCGCGGCGAAACCCATACGGCTGGCTCAGCCTTGTCGGCCTCGATTTCCTGGAACCGGGAGACAACATCGTTGGCTCCTCCAAGTCCTCCCGCGTACGATTGCCAAACCACTGCCTGCCTGAAGTCGGCGTCATTTCAATTACGGACGAAGCGCTCTTCTTCACCGCTGCTCCAGCCGCCAACGTGCGCTTTAAAAACGAGCCCGTTTTAGATTCAGTCGGGCTCACCCCGGACGATGAAGACGCCTTTTTAGAGGCGGATCAAGTTCGATTTCATGTCATGCGCCGCGGCGACAAATACTGCGTGCGCATCAAGGACCCAGCGGCGGAATCCCGCCGTACATTCAAGGGAACCGAATGGTTTGATCCCGATCAGAAGTGGAATTTGGAAGGACGCTTTGTCCCCGCAGAAGCTCCCCGCTCGATTGAAATTCCAAATGCCCTGGGCGGGATTGACCGCGTTATGATTCCGGGGGTTGTCGCGTTTAGCGTAGAAGGAAAGACGCATAGTCTCGCCGTGCAGGGAACCGAAGACAACGGATTTTTTATCGTCTTCGGCGATGACACCAACGGGGAAGAAACCTACCCTCCGGGACGCTTCATCACGACCCCGCCTCCTAAACAGCGCAGGGTTCTGCTCGATTTCAACCGCGCGCACAATCCGCCCTGCGCGCTCACCCCGTTTGCGACCTGCCCTTATCCACCGATTGAAAACCGCTTGGGTTTCGCAATCCCGGCCGGCGAGCGGTTTTCACGGGATTAACGGACCGTTCACCTCAGGAAATATCGATTCGCATAAGGACCGTACTCATCGCTTTTATCCAGCATCGGATCAAACAGCAGGCCTTCGGTGTACATCGATGACTTCCCGGCGTCGCGAAGTGCGGCGGTCTTGTCGTAGAAGTCCGCGCCTTCAGCGACGGTTTTCCTTCCCACCGCGATCTCATTGGCGATGTTGAGGGCGAGAATATTGAGCGCCTCGTCGTCTCCCTTCGCGATGAGTTCATTGGAAAAAGCATCGAAGTGAACGCCGCGACCGAACTCCCCAATCGGACCGACCATCTCGCGGGGAACGACGTAGCGTACGGTCTGCACGAGCGCTTCGGTCCCGCCTGATTTCTCGACCGAGATCCGCTTCCAATTTCCCTCGCCCCACCAGATCACTCGTTCGAAGGTGGACCGATCAGGCGGGCCATGCCGCTCAATCATTAGATCCGCCAGGCGCCGGGACGCATCCGGCCAGTTGGCTACCCACTGATGGGCCTCCCCCTGTTTCTGTACCCACCGCTCGCTTCCCGGTACCGGATTCTGGTGAATGATAAAGGCCACGAGAGCGAAACAGAACACACCGGCGACCACCCACGCCGCAATCGTTTCTTTCCTAGTCATGTCGAAACCTCCCTTCCCCAGAAAAATCGGCGATCCCGGGGGATCACTCATTATTGAGCACGGCGAGCGTCAATGGGGGTTCAATACCATCTACCATTGTGCTCAACTCTGATGTTCCTTATAGAAGCAGGCAGACGGGTTCGCCGGTCGGAAGGCGGACACTTATGCGCCGACGGGGGGCGGATCGTTCCGGGACGGCGCAGGAGACCCGGGTGAATACTTGCTGGCGAATGGCGGTGATAGGACCGTTGAAGAGCGCCGGATCCAGCATTTCCGGCAGGATCGTACCCCGAGCCTGCAGCCGCGGTAATCGGCTAAAGGCGAAATGCTCCCAGGCCGCGGAGGATGGGTACCGGGAGCGAAGGCTGACTGCGGCGTCCTCAACACGGCCGTCGTCGATCCATTGCAGCCAATTGCGGGCAGCGGGGTCCAAAGTGCCGGTCCCCGGCGTCTGCTGGAGTTCTTGGGTGTGGTACAGGATCGCGGCCG
>JBFIEP010000350.1:0-3773 GCA_041603335.1 Elusimicrobiota bacterium
AACGAGCTGGTACACGGCAAAGGGGAATACGATTATGCAGGCGTCGATGACAGCACGGAGGCAAAAGGTCCTATCTTCTCGTTTCCATCCGACGTATAGAAAGACGGGGAGGAATAAAATGAAATTCGGACGTGCGAGCCAGCAGAGACCCGCGAGGACCCCGAGAATGCGCGGCGAGGAACATGTGAGAAAGGCATGATTAAACGCGAGCAGCAACGCGGCAAATAAGAGATCCGGATAGCCCCATAAAGCGAATCCTCGCAGCATCGAAGGACTTAAGGCAAACAGCAATGCCGCTGATAGTGCTCCCCAGCCGCCGACTAACGGAAAGAAGATGAACGCGGCAACGCCCGCCGCCAATGCCAGTTCGAATCCTTGAACTAAGAGAACAGCTCCGTCGCGAGCACCGAAAAGTTTTATCGAAAGGCCGACGAGTGCGGCGTGAAGCGGGAAACGGGATAAGACTGGGCCGGCCCCGGACGTCGGGGTGGATTTTTTTTCTGCAAGGATCGCGAGTTCCGCCGGATAGAAAACACCGGTACTGTATCCTTCACCGTTGGCGAGGCGCTTCCCGATTTCCCCGTAATGGCAGAATTCGAAACTTTGTCCGCCGGAGAACAATCGGACCTGTGCGACAGAGAACAGGACCGTGACTGTTATAAATGCGGCAAGCACTGCAGTGCGGCGATTCATAGTCCCAATTTATCATAAGCTAAGGGGGTGAATCGCGCACTTTGGATCATCGGTGCCGCCTTGGTCGGTTGGTTGGCATTTCGAAGTTTCGGGATGCTTAAGCAGATCTCGCCTGAAGACTTCGTGTATTACTACGCCGGAACGCGAACGTATTGGGCGGGGGAAAACCCTTACGACCGGGAGACGTATCAAGCCCGTCTCAAGCCGTTACTGGGCGGAGAAAACCGCTTTCCGTCTAAGGATCATCCCTGGCTTTATCCTCCCGCCATGGCTTGGTTGTTTGCTCCGTTTTCGCAAGCCGCTGCCAATCCAAAGAATGCCTTTATCGCATGGTCGATACTTCTAGGTCTGTCGTCGCTCCTATTATTGGGATTACTCGGGCGTTTAGGTGAGGGGCCTGCGCGATTATTATTGCCAGCCGTTTTATTGGCCTGTCCTGCCGCCGATAATGCGTTTTGGACGCATCGCGTTTTATGGATTACGATCGCTGCCTTTGTCGGGGGAGTCGCTCTTATACAGCAAAATCGACAAAAGACGGGAGGGGCCGTGCTCGCCTTACTGGGAGTTCAGCCCCAATGGTGGCTTGTCGCGGCCGCGTGTTTAGCCGCCGGCCGGCGCTGGAAGGCATTGGCCGTGACTGCGGGACTGAACGCTGTGGTTTACGCTGCCTATTTCGTGGGCCTGCGGCCGTTTTCCGAATTGTCCCGCTACGTTTCCAATATCGGTGATGTTGGAAGCGGTGTTTTATTTTCGGGGAATCTCTCTCTCGCGGCTGGATTGTATCGTTTAGGGATTTTCGCCTCCGGTCGCCCCGTCTCCGGCACTCTCGAGCCCGGACTGATTTACGCCATCCTGTGGTGGGCCAGTGTTGCGGCTTTTGCCGCCGGCATGTTTTGGTTGTGGCGCAGCCGGATGGACTGGGAAGAGAAGGCTTTATTAACCGTCGCCTTCACCGTATGGATTCAACCCTACACCCACGGCTCTGAGGCCTTATGGCTGATTCCCGGATTTCTGATTGCTTTGAAGTTGGCGTTCGCTGACAAACTGCCCTATGCCGCTCTTGGCGCGATTGCCGGTACGGGACTTATGCGCCTTGTTCTTGATGCCCCGGGATGGCGGGGGCATGTGGGGAGCGTCTACTTGCTCGCGACGATTGCCTTATTGGTAGTCGCCCGGCGGCGCAACGTCGTCGCCCTTACTTCTGCTTATTAAGCAGATCGCTCTTCTTTCCGTCCTCGGCTAACTTATCGATGTTCGTCTTCATGTAATCCGATGACGAGAACCAGGTTCCGGCGGTGTAGAGTACGAAGAGTCCTAAAGCTCCGCCGAGGACGCATTTCAGAAGAAAGTTTTTTGTCTTTAGGAAAATGATCGCGGCGGCGAGGGCGACGTAGTGGGATTGGGCGGGTTGGTAGTTTTGGAGATCGTTGATGTTGAAGCCGCCCCCGCTTTTCTCTGTTGTTTCCGTTGTTTGGACGGCCCCTTCTTCCGGGGGGGTGTCTAGGCCGATGACGAGGACGTTTCCGCGGTACTGTTCGGGGACTTTGTAGATGTCGTCGACTTGGATGGTGTTGTCGTCTTTGTCGACGTATTCGAAGATTGAGTCGGACATTTTATTGCTTGTGGAAGCGGAGGGATTTTATGAGGCGTTCTTGGACCCAGGCATTGAATGTTGAGACTTTTTTGGCGAGCTTGCCGTAACCTTCATCGTTGGGTTCTAATTCAAGTGTGTGCATGGACTCGAAATGCATCCCTATGATGTGAAATCGCTGACCGCCTTTAACTGAGCAAATATGATGTGGTATGACATCTTTTCCGAATCCAACTGCTCCGTCCTCACCGCTTACGGGTTTAATCGTAATGCTATTCCATCTAACACAATCAGCTCCTCCAACTTTTACATTTTCCGTTGAAGTTTTGGCTCCGTCGCCTTTGTAATCGTAGTATCCCGTAAGAGGTGTCCAGTCATCAGGGCGAGGATCTGAATATTCTTTTATGCGGAAGTGGAACCAGCGTATTAAGGCCGTAGAGGGATGTAGGGACTTTATATTCCAGTGGTAATAACCTCTCCATGCTTTCGTTGATCGTTCAATCGTCAGCCATTCGTTGGTATCTATGGAGAGTTTTTCATCGGAATACCGATTCCACTTGGTCTGGTCTTTGATTTCCTGATCTGAAAGGGGAGGCTTTACTCCGAAAAAACGAAGAACCTCCTCGTGAGATTTTTCGGCTGAGCAGAAACCTACGCTGAATAATAATAGGAGGAGGCGCATTAACTAATGGGTTTGAACTTTAGACTGCGCATGAAACGGGAGTAAATTTTCTCTCGTCGGGCTGTGCGTTCGTCAGGGTTTTGGCGGTTACAGAAGTGGCCGATATTACTGGAAGTTTCAAAGTACCGTCCGTCATCGGAGTAGCAGTGAGCGTATGATTCTCTTCGTATACACTTATCTATCACTCGAGAACGACCGTCTTTCTCGAACTCTGAGTTAATCTGTTCGTAATCAAGCCGATAATCGAGGCATTTCCCTCCCTCAATAAGGACTGTCTTTGCCGAATGGATACGGTCCGCCTCCCAAGTAGCGGTCTTGTAAATTTTTTCGAGAGATCGTTTTTCTTTTCCATCCGTGTATTCCGATAAAACAATACGCATCTCTGGTGATGTGTCCGTGGGCAAGACTCCTTTTTCTGGAGGGCCATCCGCTATCCACGCAATTCTGTTCTGGACCTTGATTTCTTTTCGACGCACAGTCCAGTTGGAAGGTTTTGAGAATCCAACGCTTTTACTCGAAAATGAATCCCATGTTTTTTTCTTTTTGGCTACGACGGGAGAGGCTTGCCTTTTTGATTCATCGGCTTTGCTGGTAAGAAAGTAGCCGCCAGTTAATGCAACGGAAAGGAAAAAGACAACGACTCCAATCGAGGGTTTGTTTCCCATGGTCAATATTCTCTAAATTTTTAACGCTGCTGGGAATGGAAAGCAGCGTCTTCTCGCATAAGTTGACTGCGAACATTCGTACGATGTTGGGTGTATTTGTCTACTGATTGTCTCATGAATCTTTGTTCTTCAGCATCTAAAG
>JBFIEP010000351.1:0-3752 GCA_041603335.1 Elusimicrobiota bacterium
CACATGATTACCCCGACCATCGAGCGGGCCTGGCATTTGTATTTGACCTTCGGTTCGATCATGGACGGCCCCGAGGCCATCATTAAGCAGGTCTTGGCCGAAAAGCCTTAACGCCCGAAAAGCCCGCGAAGCAGTTTCTCCCCTTCTTTTTTAAGCATATCGGTGGCTTGCTTAACTTCCGGCTGCTTCAAGATCGCCTTCACGTCCAGCTTGACCTTGGGATCGGCCATCGTGCCGGTAACCTTGAAGGCGACGGGAGCTTTTAGTCCGACCTTCGCAATTTTTGCGTTCACACGCAGGTCGAGTTTATCTTTGCCGAGATCGGCCTTCCCTGTCATGTTTACATCCGCCACATTCGAGGCGAGGTGGGATTTTTTTACGGTCATGATGCCTTTAGTGACCACGTAGTCACCGACGATTTCGGAAAATTGAACCTTGTCGAAACTCGGAAATGCCGGGACCTTCACAAGTCCTGCGACTTTCTGGATAATCATGATAGGCAGGAGAACCATTTTTACCATCGGGTTGGACGCGCCGAGCTGCTTTAGGTCGTCGAATTTCCCGGCTCCCACGTTGAATGCAACCACCCCGTCGAGTTTCGAGAGATCGGAGCCGATGTTTTTTAGGTCCCATTTCATCGTCGATTTTGAAGCCTGAAATCGCGGATGCGTGATCGCACCGATTGTGATTGTCCCTTCCGCATCCGCGAGCATTTTTAAGGCGGCTTCTTTTTCCCCTGTGGGTTCGCCCTTCGTTCCGGCTTTAGCATGCCCCTTTTTTGATTCGGGGAGTTTCGATAAATCGAGTTTCGTGAGCGTCCCATTTAGGGAAACCTTTGGGTGATTCCCACGATAATCTGATACAGCACCCTTCACATCGAAGGGAGCGGCGTTTAACGCTCCTTTGAGAGCTGCATCGATTTTTTTCGGGGTAAAGGATAGCTCGCCGTTGAGCTTGGATAGAACCTGCCCGGAGGACGTTAATGAAGCGTCATTTAGGGTGACATCACCGGTCAGTGCGGGCGACTGCGTTTTGCCTTTAGCGGTCACGTCTATCGAGGCCATGCCTGTGGCCGCGGCCTCTTTGAGGGCCGGGACCCATCGATGCGCCGCTTCCAAATTCAATTCCCCAGATTGTACGCGCAGATCGATTTCTTTTTCGGAATAGAGGCCGTCGAGAGTGGCCGCAATGCCTTCTAGGTCGGCGGTGAGTTTTTTTAATTTCCAACCCGACTTGGTTTGGAAAACACTTCCATTGAGAGATGCCCCGTCCCCTTTAAGGTTCATCTTCGTGATCGAAATGAGTTCGTCCTTGTATTTCGCGTGCAATGTCCCCTTTAACATGGGGATATTAAGCCCGCCGGCTTCCATTGCAGGCAGCGTTACCGTTAGGTCTCCTGCGGGGGCCGCTGCGGGTTTTAGTTCCCCGGACATTGCGTATTTCATCCCGTCCCAAACTAGGTCGAGGGAATCGATAATCGCGCCTGCCTTTTCTAGATCACCCTTTTGAGGATCGATGGTTCCTGAGAAGTCGATGCTTCCCTTGGTTTTCCCGTAGTTGAAATCGGCCGAGACTTCTAGGGGGAAGGGTTTCGAGGGCGTTATCTCTGAAGATTTGAAATTTAGGTTTGAGAGGGATGCGCTTGTCCCTGTAGTTTCGTCGCGGTAAGCGACCTTCCCATTTGAAATCGAGAGTTTGGCCAGAAGGAACTGCGGGGTTTCTGCGCTTTTTGATTTTGACGTTGGCGCAGGCCCTTCTTTTTTTACGGCCTTTTCTTCTTTTTTGACAATGACATTAACGTCGATGGCGTCGATTGACAGATTTGTAACGCGGATATCTTTTTCAAATATGAGGGGTTTCCATTCCAGCGCAACAGAAAGGGACTTGAGGGATGCGACCGTTCCCGCTTTGAAATTGGGGATTTCCGATATCTCGAGGTCGTTGAGCGTCACGCCGCCTAGACCGATAGAAGCTTTGGCAAGTTTAACCTCGCGGCCGAGCGACTCCTCAAGTTTCGAAACGGCAATCTCTTTAATGCGATCAGGCGGAAATAGAATTTTAAGGGCGACAACGATGCCGATGAGAGCGAGAGTACCCGTTGCAGCCAATCCGAGAATGATCTTTTGCCAGGTTTTCACGGCTCTAGTGTAACAAGTCAGCGGCGCCGCAGTCGAACAGCGGGATCATCCTCAATCAAGGTCGAGTCGGGGTCACGGCGTGCCGTTCGATTTGCGCTTCCAAAGAGGGAGAACGCTTGCCCCCCCCGAACAGTCACTACCCAACGCTGGCGGCCGGGGCCTTCGTTAAGAGCGTAGGCGACATCGACCCGTACGACACCCCCTCCCGACGATCGGGAAGTTGAAAAACGCAGCCCCGCCCCGATATCGGTTTTTGTGCGATTTGAAGAAACTACCCCGGAATCAAGAAAGAGAACCCCGCCCATATAGAAGAGGTGATAAAATTCCTTGTCCCAAAATAGTCGATCCTCAAGATTAAACAGGAAGGAACGGTCGCCGGTGAAGGCATTGTTTTTATAGCCGCGAAGTCCTGTATCTCCTCCGAGGACTATTTGACGCTCCCCATCGAGTGCCCGGGTCGAATTCAATTCAATGTGGGCTACCCAGGTTTGGTCGAGCAGGAATCCTGTTTTCCAAAACAAGTTAAGGTTTGCGAAAAGCAAACCGTTTTCGATGGAACTGCCTACGGAGCGCCCTTCGATTCCGACTTCCGCAAGTGCGAAGCGGCCTCGACCCACTTCGGCCCCTTGGCGCATGGATGTGTGCAGTATCCACCGGTCGCGATCGCTGCCCCAGGATTTGAGCATTGGCCCGGTTTCGAACGTGAATTCGTTCCCGACGTTAAAATCCTCCTCCCGCTGCATCCTATCGATATTTTCTTCCTCTCGATAGCGCGGTTGGATCCATGAATACCCCATCACCGGACCGGAGAGTTCCCTGTTTTTGGGAAGAGATCCTGTTTTCGTTTCGCTCGTAGCTCCGAAATCGGCTTTCGAATAAAACGACCCGAAATTTATGCGGTGGGTTGTCTCGCCCCAGCGGGCAATCCGGGTTCCCACGCGGGTGCGAATGGATTGGAATCTTTCATTAAACTTAGAAACTTCATCGCCGCCCTGATAGAGGGATTCCCGTGCATTAATCCGGGCCATCGATACTTCCCATGCGTGTGGGGCGGTTAAGGAAAAAAATGGTTTTGCAAGGCGTATCCCTGCCTCGGTGCCGCGGTTTGTATCGGCGAATTGGGTTGTGAATTCGTTCCAGGTTCCAAGGAGACGCGGGTCGGTGTAGCGTAAATCATTTCGAATTTCAGATCCCACTTGGGAGTGAAACGCGCTGATTGATTTCCCCGTGCCTAAAAGGTTTCCTTCCTGGACTCCGTAAATGAGAAAGTCGTCTCCCCCCTCTGTCCCCAGCGAGAGCTGCGGGAATAAGGTCCACGCATCCTGGGTCCGAATTTTCAGATTCAACGACCCATCCTCTTTGGGTTCGGTAGTGACCGATGCATATCTCAAAATTCCGAGCGAGCGCAAATTGCGTTCAGTCTCGATTGCTTTGAGTGAATCCCATTGCGAACCGATCGGCAGAAGGTTGTCGTGGGCAATGATGCGTTTACGCGTCTGGATATGGATGCGGTTGGCTAGTTGGAACGGCCACCAGTCCTCGCCGGGGACTGTCGGATCGAAAACATTGGTTCTTTCGATGGAAATATTGGAAATTGTTTGAGCGTGCAGAGGC
>JBFIEP010000352.1:0-3752 GCA_041603335.1 Elusimicrobiota bacterium
CTCCTCACGTACTTTTGAGCATGCACCGATCGAAGAACTCGATTACGGGAATAAACTTATCGGAGTTCTTGAAAAAGGAGCGCCGATCTGGCGGATTGTGCGCACAGATGTAACCATCAAAACACGCAAAGGGTTTAAACGGCTTCTGGGCGCGGAGTGCGTACAATACCACCTGCACGCAAAGCTCACACTACGCGACACGGCCGGCAATGTCGAAACCGCGCGAATGGATCAGCATGTCTGGGGAGCACCGATTACGGGGGCTCTGAGCAAGTCCCTCATGTCCCTCATCGCCTATGAGAACGCATACCGGAAGATTTCGAATACGCCCCTGTCACCCCTTGACTACGAGCGCTACCAGGTCAAAGAGGCCGCTGCCTACCTGCGCATCCACGAAAATGATCTGCGCACCGCGATTGAACAGATTCGGGAACGCTATCGCGACATGCCCAATTACCCGGTAGCCTCCTCGGTGAGCTGGTGGCCCTCCATATCCCTGAGTCCCATTATAGACCTCCCGCGCCCCCAAGAACCGCCGGCGGCACTCGCAGACATCAAACCGCACGAGGATTCCACAAAACTCGCGACAAAAAAGAAGAAGCGGCGGCGCTCTAAACCCGCGAAACCGGGCTTCGTCCGTATCAATTGGGGAAAAACCGAGCAGAAGATCAATACCTTTTTTCGTGTAAGGCGCCGCCCGCGCGAAGACCTCGTAACCGTTCGCAGTACGCGCCCTCGAGAGGTCTACCCGGATTTTGCCGCCGAACTGCAAACGATTCTAAAGGAGCTCATAGAGGTGCAGGATGAGGCGATCCGCGAGGCGGCCATTGCTGAGCGGAAACAGCGGCGGTCAGCTGCAAAAACTCCGTTCTACGAGATTTATACGGAGCTGCACGGCCTTGAACGCGAAACCGTGCTGCCAGACCGTGATTTTGAGATCCCCCGCGACTATCGGACGAAGCCCTCCCGGGCCTATAAATAGCGGGCCAAAAGGCCTATTTTTTCAGCTTTTTTTTAACGTTCGCGTGATATAATAAAGTATGCGATTATCAATTTCCAGCCTCTTAATCCTAGGCCTATTAGCTCCCGGCACGCACGCTTTTACCGCTGCCCAATCAACGACACTCAACATGCTGCGGCAGGAAGCCGCCCGTGATGCCGCCTTAGGTGCCGCAGGAAGCCTCAAGGCAACCAAGGCGAATGCGGGAGCATCCTTTGATGGGAGCAAGGAAGTCCCCTTCCACATAAAGACCTTGAAGCCCGTCGAATTTTTAGACGCACCCCGTATAAGTTCCGGGAAAGAAATCGCGCTTAAAAAGCCGCAGCAGGATAAGCTCGACGAGATCGGCCGTGAAAAAGCAGCTACGGACTCGGGTGAGAAAGTTGTCGTCCCCGAAGAATCCGATAAGACTCCTCTCCCGGCCGCCGGCAAGAATCCTACTTACGGCTTCAAAGGAAAACGAATTCCGAACCTTGGGGTCGTTACTTATACGCCCTATCTGTTAGCCCCGGGGGAAGACGGTACTGTCGAAACGCCGGAAAAGGGGAGTGATTGGCGTTCCTGGGCCCCTAAGGCAATGCTGGTAGGCGGAATCGCCGCAACGATCGGCGGATTCTTTTTCCCACCCCTTCTTTTTCTTGGCGGGGCCTTGCTTGGCGCTTGGGGAATGCTTAAACTGATAAGTGCCAAGACCGGCGGAGACTAATGCCCCCAGAAACAGATAATTTAAAACTGGAAGAAACCTTCCAGGCGGACCAGGCAGATCGCGACAAGGTATACGACACCCAGGAATCGGTAGATCAACTGAACCAAGCCGATGCCAAGCGCCGTCAAAATGTCAGCGTGATGATGGAATTGGGCGAGGTCAATACAAAAAACGATCTTTATCACGCCGGCGTTATATTCCAACACGGCAACGAGCCGCAAGACTTCCTGACTGCACACCGCCTCGCAACCCTTGCGGCGATTCATGGACATCGTACCGCACGTTGGCTGCTTGCCGCATCACTTGACCGATATTTAATGAGCATTGGGCAGGGTCAGGTATATGGGACTCAATTCGAATTTAACCCGACTGAAAAGCAATACCAACTTAAGCTTCCCGTCCTAGAGCATACCGTCCTTTCTTTCGAAAAAGAAATGCTCGGCGTTCCTGCGGTCCGAGACCGCCTCAATCAATTGAATCGCCAGTTAAAAGGGTAATGCTCCCGACGGCGGTATTAGTACTCGCTGTCGCCGTATCCGCCGCGCCTATTGATACGTCACAGGCGGTCCGAAATGCCCACAAGGACGTTCGCCCGGCCCTAACCTCCACGCATCTGCTCACAACCTCGATTCAAGGGAATCTCAAGTCCCTGGAGTGGGATCTCGGTTGGTGGGGGCAAAATAAAACCAAGGCTCTTGCCTCTAAAGAATTTACTTCCTGGACCGCTGAAATCGGGGAATTCCGTCGGGCCTCTGAAGCAATCTCGGCGATTAACGATCCTTTTGCAGACATAAAAGAGGAACTAGCTGAAACCGAAGCGGTAAAAGCGGCGGCGGCAAGCGTCCCCCAAAGCATTAGTGGAAAAATCGAAGACATTCGCATCCTGAGGAAGCGATATGACGCCGATGCGGCCCGTCAGGCTCTCCGACGCGCCCGGGGCGCGGCAAAGCCCCTAAAACTTAGTGTCAACGCATCCCAGCAGGCCGTCCTCGACGCGGTAGCCGCGCTGCGAAAAACAGCGAATGGCTTACGGAAACGCATCCTCCGCTCCCTTCCTGACTCAAAAAAGGATAAAACATCCGGAGATAGGGTCGGCCGCAAGCGAATTAATACTCGACTCGACTTAATTGAAGCGGACTCCGACGCACTAAAGACAGAAATAGCCAGACTGGAATTATTTTTCGGACTCAATAACCTTTTGGAGAAACTCGAATGAAACTAGTTCTTGCGCTCCTAATCGCCTTCTCCACGCTTCCCGCAGCGGAGGAATTGGATCAGCGTACTGAAATTACCGACCCGGATATGATTAAAGCGATGCGTGATGCGAAAGACTCAAATCTTTCAAACGCGATGGCACGCAGCATAGACGATACAACCGAAAGCGCGAATCACCTCGCAGCCTTGATGCTTGCGTCCGAGGCCGGGCTTCGCGCGGCTGTCGTTGATCTCCAGCGGCTCTTTGGAGGCTCAAAGTCTCCGCAAGCCGGCTCGGTTGAAGAATTGACCGACGACCTTCACCTTGCATCGCAAATGATTGCCCAGAAGGCTAAATCCTTTCGCAAACGCGCCAAAACCGCTTCCCTAAAACTCCCAAAGGCCGATCCGAAGGTCTTGATTCCCAAGCGCGCAGGCTATCCAGGCAAGGACCGCCGCAAAGACCTTCGCAAGGCCCAGTCCATGCTAAAAAAAGCGGTTGCCAAAACAGGGCCCGTCAAATTAGAGAAAACCCACGAAGCACTCAGCAGATCCGCGCAAAGCTTCCAAGGAGAGTTGCGAAGCGCCTCCGATATTCTTGTTCGTATTCAGAAGCGGATCCGAAAGCAGCAAAATTCACGCCCGGAGCTTTCCGTTGCAACAAAACGAATTGATGCCTACGTAAAAAGAACGACTCAAGACACCGCCGATCTTACCATCGAATCCAAGCTGTTAGAAACATCTCTTCTGATGATTCGCCACGACGAAGCGGCGTTTGATCAAGGATTTTAGGAGAAAACACATGAAATACTTTATTGTCAGCCTTCTCACCTTATCCTGCATCACAAGCAC
>JBFIEP010000353.1:0-3747 GCA_041603335.1 Elusimicrobiota bacterium
CGCGCGCGGTTGGATTCAAGGTCCTTGGCAAAAGATGATTCTTGGCGCGGGCCTTGCGACTTTCTGGGTTGTGCCGGTCGAGCTCGGGGAAGCGTACATGCGCTTGGAGTGGCATTATGGTCCTTCCTCATTAGCGGCCGCAACCGGACTTCCTCTTGCATCAGAGGCGCCCAAGCTTGGGGTTTTGGTATTAGCGGACCGCGAAGGGGCGCCGGGCCGGCAATACCGTGAAGACATTCTTGCGTCCCGGGGTGTCGCGCTCGATCGTGCAAGTTTGGAGAAGCTTGAATCGTATCTTGAGCGTAAGAATAACCAGACCCTCTTCTATGGGGAAGCAATCGGTGCGGTACGGCGGGGTTGGATGCTGCATTGGTATCCGGGAAGACATCTCGATGCCGCGGCAGTCCATATTGGAACCCGTTTCCCCCCTGACTATAAAGCGTTCTTGGGAGGTATTCGAGTAGCCCCCGCGACCGTTGAGAATCGTGAACGATTGGATCGAATGGCTGAGTTGGCGACGAAAGCGAAATTCCGTCAGGTGAAATTCGCCCAGAAAATGTATGAAGGTTTTTCTACGGCATATGCGCGGTATGGGGATTTGGAGCGTTCCAACGCGTGGTTGGATAGAATTCGCGGACTTTGGCCGCTCTTCGAGGATAACATCCATTTCGAACCGATTGAGGAAAGTTTTGATGGTTGGATAGGGGGTCGTTTGCTGTATAACGGAAAGCCGGCTTCGGGGATCAAGGTCGGATTATTTGCTCTTCCCTCAACGATGACTGTGGTAGGTGCCTATACGGGACTAGTTTCTTCTATGCTGCCTGATGATTCCGGGCGGTTTGAATTTACGGAGCTTACCTCCGGACGTTATTATCTCGCGCTGCAGGCTGATCCAATCGTTCTGGGGAGCGAGGGACTTGAGGTGCGAAACGCTCCCGGGGTCATCACCTTGCGCTTTGGAGAAATGACCGAAGCGCTTCTTCCAATTGAAATCGGGAAGGGATTACCCCGGGTGACGTCGGTTATGCCGCTAAAGCCGCTTCCCGAGGTTCCGCTAAAATCTTTGCCCGGAATCGGAAGAAGTCGTTGATTTTCGTCAATTTTTGGTACACTTCTGTAAAGGTCGCCGGGCGGTCGTGTGCATTAACACGAATCCCTACGGCTACCGCCTCATAAGGAGGACGTGAATGGCCACAAAGAAAGCTGCCCCATCTAATAAGAGAAACGTCCAGGTCCTGATTGCTGACGACCAGACGCTTTTTCGTGAGGGCATTAAAGACCTTTTAGAGGGTGAGAAAGGGATTACAGTTATTGGTGAAGCGGTGGACGGCAATGAAGTCGTACGAATTGCCAAGAAACTAAAGCCCGATGTGATCCTGATGGACATCAAGCTCCCCCATCTCGATGGAATTTCGGCAACCCGTCAGTTGCGAGAGGAGCTCCCCAAGACCAATATCCTTATCCTTTCCTCGTTTGAGGATGAGGCACACGTTCTTGAGGCGATTCAGGCCGGTGCGAATGGGTATCTCTCTAAGATGCTTCCCGCTGCGGAGTTAGTCCGGGCACTCAAGACCTTTGCGTCCGAAGGAATGATGATTCCCCAGGCTGTGATGGGCAAGCTGCTCGCAGGTCTTCGAACGAAGGGTGCGGGCGGGACTGAAGCCTCTTTGACCGCATTGACTAAAACCGAAATCAAGGTGTTGTCGTTTCTCGGCAAAGGTCTCTCCAATAAAGAGATCGCTGCCGCTCTCGGCTGCAGCGTGAAAACGGTAAAGAATCATCTCAACAGCATCTTCCAGAAGCTTGGAGTGTCCAACCGTACTGAAGCGGTTGTGCGTGCTATTGAGAGCGGACTTATTTCCGCCGAAGAATCCCGGTCTTCCTGACGATCGGAGGCGTGTCCGTGGACCTCGCGAGCGAGCTCGCAGAGCGCATCGAGGCCAAGGAGTTCCACGCAGCAAAGTCCCTCGTTAATGAGGGAAGAACGGAGCCGCTGGCCGAAGTATGGCCGCGGCTCCCGCTCTTTGAACGGCTGATTGTATTCAAGCTGCTGACTCCTGAGAATGCTTGGGCGTTGTTCGAGTCCCTTGATTCGGAGTTCCGCTTCGAGTTGTTTACCGCGTTTGATCTGGGTTCGATTGCCCCCGTGTTGGAGTCGCTCCCTGAAAAGGAACGGAGTCTTTTCGTGGTACTCCCGGAAGAGTTTTACGAACGGATGAGCGAGGCACTTCGTCCATGAGGGGTAAACAGTCCGTCGTGGAAGCGTTTATCCTGCGGCGGCGTGAGCATCGGGAGACCGACCGCATTGTAATTGCCTATACCGATACCTTTGGCAAGGTTCCGATCCGGTTTGGCGGGGTTAATCGATCTGAAGGGAAGTTGAGGGCTGTTTCTGAGCCGATGGTCCATACCGAGCTGCGTCTCTATATCCGTCATGGTGCGGAGTTCGCGACGGCGACAGGAGGGTCCTTAATTTCGATTTTCCCCCGAGTTCGAAAGGATTTTGAATCGACCCTTCGCGGGCTTGAGGTTTGTGAGCTTCTAGACCGCCTTACGCCGATGTGGAAGCCGAATCCGGAAAAGTTGTCCCTCGCTTCCGATTTTCTCGGAGCGATGGATCGGGTCTCCGGGACCCCGGGGGTGGCGTGGCTCGCTTCTGCGTTTGCCTTAAGGTTATTTGAAAGTGCGGGGTTTGGATTGACCGCCAAGCGTGTGACGGATGAAAACCGAGTCCTTTGGGAATTGCTGCATCGTGGGACCCTGGAAGAGATTGCCGGATTGCCGGGAGATCGGGATCGTCAGGGACGCCTTGACCACCTTGTTCGCCATACAGTCGAGCGTATTGCCGATCAGCCGCTTCGAAGTGCCGATTTGTTGGACCGCCTCGCGCGGGATAAAGAGAATGGGACTAAGTCCCTAGTTGTTTAGTTGTTCCAACAAACAACTAAACAACTAGGGACTTAGTCCCGCGGAGAATAGATGACGCTGCAAGAAATTATCATGAACCTAGAGTCCTTTTGGGCGCGCGAAGGTTGTCTGATTATCCAACCCTATGATTTGGAAAAGGGCGCGGGGACCTTCAATCCCGCTACGTTTTTCGGTGCTTTGACCAAGAGCGAGACCAAAGCCGCTTATGTGGAACCCTCGCGGCGTCCGTCCGACGGGCGCTACGGTGATAATCCCAATCGCCTTGCAAAATTTCTCCAGTATCAGGTTATTCTCAAGCCGTCTCCGTCGGATGTACAGCAGCTATACTTGAAATCCCTGAAATCCATCGGACTGGAACCCCGCAAGCACGATATTCGTTGGATCGAGGATGATTGGGAATCCCCCACACTAGGGGCATCCGGTGTTGGATGGGAGGTTTGGCTTGATGGAATGGAGGTGACCCAATTCACGTACTTCCAGCAAGTGGGCGGGATACAGCTCGATCCTATCCCGGTGGAGATAACCTACGGTCTTGAGCGTCTCGCGATGTACGTTCAGAAAAAAGACAGTATTTACGATATTCAGTACAACGATGCTGTTACTTATGGAGATCTATTCAAAGACGGGGAACGTCAGTTTTCGACCTACCACTTCGAGCTATCGGATGCCGCCGTTATGACCCGGCATTTCGACGATCATGAAGCGGAAGGGAAAAAACTTGTCGAAGCGGACCTTCCGCTTGCGGCGTATGACATGGTGTTGAAGTGTTCCCACCTTTTTAATTTACTCGATGCGCGGGGTGCTATTTCGGTAACGGAA
>JBFIEP010000354.1:0-3745 GCA_041603335.1 Elusimicrobiota bacterium
CCGATATCCTTAAACCAACCGAAAGACACCGAGTCCTCGAGTCCCCCGCCTAATGTTTTAAGGTGGGTGTAGCCTTTCGGGCCGAAATAAAAGGGCATCTCAAGCACGACAGTTTCGCCGGCAGGGACGCGGACGGGATTGGCGGCAATGCCGAGCCACGGGGCCTGTGCTTCAATCGTTTTTTCACCCCCCAGCATCCCGCGCCCGCGCGTTGTTTTCATTCGGGACCCGTAGACGATATTCCCCAGCGCGTGGTCTTTCGGGGCGAACAGGACCGCGAGGAAATACCGGTTGCCGACACCCGCCCAACGCCACGGCGTTTGCAGTACCACCGCTTTATCGGGTGTATCGAAAGATTCAAATTCAGCTTTTTCTTCACCCGCGGGCGTGTGGTAGGCAACGGCGCTCCAAAGAGACGAGTTCTCACTGATTTCGCTTTCAACGGTTCCTAGTCCCGGTCCCAGATCTACCGACCAGCCTTCAAGCACGGCGGGCGTCGTTTTGGGATTGGTGAGAGTGATGCGCAGGGTGTGTTGCTGCGCGAGACCGGAGAATCGATATTCCTTTCTGATTTTGACGCCGGTTGGATGGACGGCCTCGAAGGCGGGACGTCTTTTGTCGTTGGATGCCCATTCGAATGTAAGATTGGGCCAGGTCGCGAAAAATCCCGGATTGGGATCGATGATAAGTTCAACGTCCCCTAACGGTCCGGGGTACTGGTAGCTGACAATCGAAGCACCTTTGGGTTGAAACCCCAGCGAGAGGTCGCCGATGCGGACGTTAAGAGCACCGCTCAATCCTGCGGTGTTCGCTTCGGGTGCGTTGGCCGCTTTCATCGCCGAGGGTTGGTCGAGGGTTACCGGCGGCGTTATCGGAAGAGCCTTGGCGATGGGTGCCGGTTCAATGGCTCGGTTCGGGTATTTCTGTTCAAGAAACTTAAACCAACCGAGTGTGACGAGGAGCGAAAGAATGACAGCTATGACTAGGTTTTTGTTATCCATGATTAAAGGGAACTGGGTCGATACCGCCGGGATTAAATGGGTGGCAGCGCAAAAGCCGGTGTAGGGTTAGGCGCAGAGCGCGGGCCGTTCTATGGGTGCGGAATGCTTCTTCGGCAAAGGCGGAACAGGATGGAGCGAATCGGCAATGAGGGCCCAGCAACGGACTCACGAGGAGCCGGTAGGAACGGATGAGGAGAAGGGCAATCTTTCGCATAACGATCAGTCTTTCCCTTCGAGGAGAACTCCCGCACGTTCCAAAGCCGACAAGAACGCAGTCTCCGCGTGGTCTAATTTTGTCCAACGACATCCCGGGCGCGGATAAGCAACAATGTCCACGCTCGGACGGATTCTATCCCGGTTTAGTCGGAAGGATTCTCGGAGGAGGCGCTTGATGCGGTTTCGCCGCACTGCGGACCCAAGCTTTCGACTTACAGAAAGCCCGAAACGAGCCGCTTTGTCTTCAGTCGGAAGAATCCAGCAAATAAGATCGCTGAATACCAATTTGCGCCCGTCCGAAAAAACGCGTTTCATCGCGTCTCCGGTAAGGCGCGCTTCGCGGCCGAAGTGCCCCGTACGACGAATCGTCACCGATTGTCCGGGATTAGCCTGCCACCTAAACGACGGTGGTTAGTCTCTTGCGGCCTTTTTGGCGACGGCGGTTAATGGTGCGTCGACCGCCGGGAGTGGCCATCTTGGCTCGAAATCCGATCTTTTTGGCGCGTTTACGCCGATTTGGCTTAAAAGTTGGTTCCATAACGTCGTTATTATATCCTTATAATAGTGAGGATGTCAACGCGGAATTGCTTGGATCGCCTTTAAAATTCCGCTTTTTTCCCCTACCCCCGCCTTGCCTTCAAATGGTATAAAATCGAACACCGATTTTGGAGGCGATGATGGCTAAGGATTCGATCGAGACAAATTTAAAAGAAAAACGGGTTTTTAAGCCCACCCGTGAGTTTTCCCGAGACGCAAACATAAAAAGTGCGGCTCAGCGGGAAGCCCTCTCTAAGAATGCTGTGCGCCGCCCTGAAAAATACTGGGAAAAACAGGCTGCCGAGCTTTTATGGCAAAAGAAGTGGAAAAAGGCTCTGGATTGGAAGCCTCCAATCGCGAAGTGGTTCGTCGGGGGGCAGCTGAATGTCAGTGAAAACTGCTTGGATCGTCATCTAGGCGGACCCCGCCGCAATAAAGCCGCCATTATATGGGAGGGCGAGCCCGGGGATACGCGTACTTTGACTTATTTTCAGCTCCACCGGGAGACCTGTCGGTTCGCTAACGCTCTCAAGAAATTGGGAGTTAAAAAAGGGGACCGGGTTGCCTTGTATATGCCGATGGTTCCGGAAGCCGCAATTGCGATGTTGGCATGTACCCGAATCGGTGCAGTTCACTCGGTTGTTTTCGGCGGATTTTCCGCGGATTCCCTCCGGGACCGCATTCTGGATACCAAAGCGAAACTGGTTATTACCTCCGATGGAGGATTTCGCAAGGGTCAGCCTTTTGGATTGAAGCAGCAAGTCGACGATGCGGTTTCTGAGTGTCCGAGTGTGAAGAAGGTTGTTGTTGTGAAGCGAACGGATCAAACCGTGAGTTGGCATCCCGACCGGGATGTATGGTGGCACGATGCGGTGGAAGGGCAGTCCGCGGAATGTACGCCGATTCCGCTCGATTCGGAGCATCCTTTGTTCGTTCTCTATACATCGGGAAGCACGGGAAAACCAAAAGGGATTCTTCACACAACGGGAGGCTATCTTACGGTTGCCGCGAGCACGTCCCGGCAGGTATTCGATCTGAAGGAAGAGGACGTGTATTGGTGCACCGCAGATGTGGGGTGGATTACCGGCCATACCTATGTTGTTTACGGACCGTTGGCCAATGGGGCGACAATTTTCATGTATGAAGGGGCGCCGATGCATCCGGGTCCGGATCGTTTTTGGAGCTTGATCGCGAAGCATGGAATTACGGTGTTTTACACCGCTCCGACAGCCATCCGCGCCTTTATTCGATTGGGTGATGCGCACCCGAAGAAGCACGATCTTTCCAGTTTGCGCCTATTGGGTACGGTTGGGGAACCGATTAACCCTGAAGCATGGACGTGGTATCACAAGGTCATCGGCGGCGGTCGCTGCCCGATTGTCGACACCTACTGGCAGACCGAAACCGGAGGGATAGTCATTTCCCCCCTCCCGGGAGCAACACCGACCAAGCCGGGATCTGCCACCCTCGCGATGCCGGGAATCGACGCGGCGGTCGTCGATAAAACCGGAAAGGAAGTCCCCCACGGGACCGGTGGATTTCTGGTCATTCGAAAGCCATGGCCGAGTATGCTGCGAACGGTGTATGGGGATCCCGAACGATATAAGAACCAATATTTCTCGGAATTCGGGCCGAAAATTTATTTCACCGGTGACGGCGCACGCCGGGACAAGGATGGATATTTTTGGCTGCTTGGACGGGTTGATGATGTGATTAACGTTTCGGGTCATCGTTTGTCTACGATGGAAGTAGAGTCCGCGCTTGTGGCGCATCCTTCTGTCGCCGAGGCTGCCGTTGTTGCGATGCCGCATGATATTAAAGGGCAAGGGATCACCGCTTTTGTTACGCTGCGCGGCGGGATCCAACCGGCCACGGCTACTACAAAGGAGTTGGAGAAAACGGTTGTCCGTGCCATCGGAGCGATTGCCCGACCGGATAAAATCCGATTCACCGATGCCTTGCCGAAAACCCGTTCTGGAAAGATTATGAGG
>JBFIEP010000355.1:0-3740 GCA_041603335.1 Elusimicrobiota bacterium
GGCGACATCCGCATCCACGTCGTCGATAATTCCCTGCACCGCAGCGACCGCTTTCGCATACAGCGCCTTTACCTGCGGCAAGGGCGTTTGCATAGCGTCCTGAATCGCTTCGATCTCGGCATCGGCCTTCGACCACTTAATGACCTCATGCCCGGCCTGGGGCAAAAGCTTGGCGATATCGAATAACGCCATCTTTCCATCGAAGGTCGCATCGGAATCATCGGTCGGCAGCGTCACCGCTTTAATCTTATCCGGGTAATCACCGATCACATCCTGGAGCTGTTCAAGACTCAAGCCCGATAAATTCGGGAGATTCGCCCCGGGGACGACGGCCCGGATCTTCCCGGCGGCGGCATCGATTTTTTGAGTCAATGTCTCGGCGGCGGTCTTGGCGCTGTTTAACCTGGTCTGATTTTCAAGAAGGCGCTTAGGCAGCGAAATCGGGTGGACGTCCCCGAAATCGTCCGTCTCGGTTCCTGTGAAGGTCGGGTCAAGCCGGTCAGTGAAATCCTGAAGTTTCTCCTGATAATCCGCGAGCTCCGCCTGCCAATGCGTCTTTCGTTCGGCAAGCATCGCGAGAGCCGTCGCCTTATCGGGGTTAGTGACGTTAAACTCGGGTTCTCCGGGAACGGCAAAGACCAGCACTCCCGCAAACTCTAACGGCGCATTATCGATTTCGCTAAGTCCGTCAGCGATTGATGTCTGCAGTTCCTTAATGTCCTTAAGCTTATCGGTGAGACTCTTAATTGAATTATGGTCCGGGTCGCTCGGTTTTCCTTCGATGGCTTCCTTCTGCAGCTGCGGCAAAAGTGCGAGACGGCGCTCGTATTCGGCCTTCGCCGTCGGGCTGCCGTTGGAATCTTCGGCGTTGATCTGCGCGAGCAGGGCCTGTACTTCGACACGGAATGTTCCGATCCGCTCTACGGCCTTGCGGGTCTGGCCCTCGAGCCGGAGCATATCGTTCTTCGACGTTTCATGGCCCTTAATTTTCTCAGCGTTCTCGGCTTCCCACTCAGCACGGCGCTCTTCCTGCTCACGGGACCGGGCGAGGTCGGCCTCGCTGCGCGTGCGCTGGGCTTCGATCTTATCGAGTTTGCGATCGAGCATGGCCTCCATATCCTTGATGGCCTTTTGCGCCGCTTCGATGGTATTGAGCGAGAACGCGAGGTCCATCACGGTTGCCAAGCGGGCCAGATTCTTATGGAACTCCAGCATCTCCTTACCGCTGCGGCGGTCCTGCAGGGCTAGATTGCGGGTCCGTTCCACCGCACTCAAAAGCCGCTCAATCGCATCACGGCTTGCGAGTTCGGTTTTCGCCTGCGCCCGGACCTTTTCCAATTCGCCCACCAGCGGCGCGATGCGCTTGGCGCGCTCCTGGTCCATCACACTCACAAACTTCGGTTTAGGCTGGGCCTTGGCCTTCGGACCGGTCTGAAAATCTTCCAAAGCCTTCTGCACGGCGCTAAACACCGCGAGCTTCACGCCGATTGAATCGTGGTAGCCGGGATTTTCCGTGTCCTTGGGAAGGAGCGACGTGTAATACGCCTGCAGGTCGGCAAGCATCTTCACACGTGCCGTCGCTTCATCGGCGTCCTTGATATCGCGAATTTCAGCGAGCTTGGACCGGACATAGCCTTCATCGCGCTTTGAGGCAAGCTGTTTAAGAGTTTTCTCGTACTTCGCGCGTTCCTCATCGGTGATCGGCTTACTTTCCTTTTCGAGCTCCTTGATGCGCTCCTCGCCGCCGCTGATTTGCTGGCTCAGAACCCGGATGCGTTCCTTGACCCGGGCAATGTCCCCTTCAATTTCTCCGACAGAGCGTTTCGCTTCTTTCGCCCGGGCGGCCATTTCTTCAGGTGTTCCCACTTCAACAAGCTGCTCCTTGGTCAACGCACCATGCATCAACATTCCCGAAACCGAAGCGGTGACCGAGAGACCGGCATCCTTCGCCGGGTTATTGTAAGAGGCACGCAGTGCATCCCGCACCGCGTCGGGGCCTTCGCCCTGGTAGAAAATTTCCCGTAAAGGCCGGGCGACGGCATCGGAGATATTTATCCCGATGGCATCTTGAAGCTTGTAGATCAGAATGTTGCCCCAGGTAATTGCACCGCCAAACGGGATCGGACTGTCGCCCTCGGGGCGCTCAATCGCGGCACCAATGGTTTCGAAAAGATGGAACTCATGTCCTGTCACTCTTTCGAATGCCGGGTTAACCGCACCGTCGACCTCTTCCATGTAGGTCATAATTCCTTCGATCTCTGCCCCGATCAGCATGAGACCGCCGAAGCTCTTCAAGTTGCGGGACCAGAACGTCCAGGTAAAGAACGTCACAACCATGCCCTTCATAAAGTCGATGCTGAATGCCGGCGGCGTGTAGAGGTTGTCCCCCCGCAATTCCATCATGCGGTGCTTGACCGTTGCCGGGAAGGTGAGCAGCGTCGACAACATCAAGGTGTTCAGCAGCGCACCAACGGTCAATCCTTCCAGCAGCGGGTTCATCGCGTGTCCCGTGATGGAGGCGAGCGTTTCGCCGACAAACGGAACATTCGCAGCCACCGTCGGAATGCCGTGGCCGATCATCATAATGCCTTCACCCAAGAAAGGAATACTCGTGAGGTGGAATGCCATCACCGGCAGCGGAAGAAGTCCGCCGATAAGTCCCATCGCAATGGCACTGAACACGGCAAGCGTCGCGCGGCGATACAGGAAGTTTCCAAGAGGTGAAATCAGCGGCGTCCACAGCCAACGATCGAGCGCACGCACGGTATTATTCCCGCGGAACCCTTCGGCCTTGGTTACGCCGCGGGCGGAGACGGTCTGAAACGCGGCCTTAAGAATTCTCGCGGCGCGGGGTTCCTGCCGTTCCATTTGGGGAGTCAGCGTTCCGTCATCACGCGCTTTCTGAAGCGACACTTCATCGCGAACAGTAATGAAGTCTTCGGTTGAGTGGAAGAATTCGTAAGCGATGTTCTTTCGGAAGTAACCGAAGAAGAACATGTCAAAGAGGTGGTATGGGAATCGGATTAGAAAACCAACCGAATGCTTGTGCATCTCGGCGGCGCGATGCAGCCAGCCTTTAATTCCGGGCGCGTATGTTTTGTTCGCGAGCTGTCGATAGCTCGGGACCTCGGCTTTCTTTTTTTTCAGTCCGGCCTTGCGCAATAAACTTCCGAAAGCTTCACCGATGAAGCCGCCGGAATATTTTTTCTGGTCAAACTGCTTGAATTCGTCGCGATTTGCCTTCTGCATGCGGTCATAAATCGCAAGCCAGGCTTTCCGGTCCGAATTCGCTGAAATTTGGCTATCGGCGGCCATCGAAAGGACGAGCGGGGCGGGGATGTTAAATTGTGCTGCTATTTGCTCGATTATTTTATCAACGGAGGCATTCGTAGGGAGGCGTCCGAGTTTCTCACCATGGACCCGACCCCGTACCGTCCTGAAACCGAACAAGTCCTCATGGATATGAGGACCGGATTTTGTGGAGCGTGCTATTTTGTCGGCTTCGGCGTCTCCGGGAGGGGGCGTGTCCTCCGGGGGCGCCTTGGCCTGATCGCCCTCAGGGGGCGCGCGGGCCTCGCCATCCTCCTTAGGCGGTTCGGCAGGCGGCTCGACAGGCTCCTTAGGGGCCTCGACTTCCTCGACCGGCGGCTCAACAGGCTCAACTTCCTTCTTAGGCGCTTTTTCCTTTTTGGCCGCCTCCGCCGCACCCGGGACTTCATGAACGCGGCCCTGGGCCTCAA
>JBFIEP010000356.1:0-3729 GCA_041603335.1 Elusimicrobiota bacterium
AATAGAACGCCCAAGGGGGATCCTTTCTTTCGGGGATGTTTTAATTCATGGGGGACGGGTAGAGCGACGGGATTGCTGAGGCTTTTCGCCATCGCTTTGAAATCCGATTCTTCTTCTTTGAGCATCGCTTCAATATCTTCGATGCCTTTGTGCATTTCGTTGATAGCGTCACCGAAGTGAGAGAAATCGGGACGATCGCCCCCCCTGTTGGGAGGCGTATTTTCTTTAAAATGCCGAAGCTGTTTTTCAAATCCTCTAATCTTAATCTCCAACCGACTCTTTGTGGAAATGAGATTCTCCCGCATCATCTTTCGTTGCCGCTTATAGGATTTGAAATTTCCCGTCTCGATCGCGTTTTTCCGCATCGCACCGAAGCGCAGCATCTTGCCGCCGATTGAATTCCGCAGCCGCAATACTTCCCGGGCGCTTTTTTCGAGCTTTCGCCTTGGATCCTGTCGTCTCCGCTCAAGAGGTTCATCTAAAAAATTATTTTCCCCCCGGTCCTGCGCTCGGACCGGACTTGAGAGAGCAAGCGGGAGGAGGAGCAGGATTGGGAGCAGTTTAATACGCATTATTACGGAGTGTAGAAGGGGCGCTCTTGGGTGTCAAGCTTACGTATAATACGCGCATGCTTAAAAAACGGCGGCGCGCGGGGCGTCCCAGGGGCGCCGTCGGCCGTCTTGATACGCGCGGGCGTATTTTGGACGCCGCCGCTTTGGAATTCGCGGAACGCGGGTTTTCGGGGGCTAATCTCGCTTCAATCGCGGCCGCGGTAGGGATTAGGCGCCCGTCCCTTTTGCACCATTTCCCCACTAAGAAGGAACTTTACGCCGCAGTTGTTCGTGGAACCTTTTCAGCGTTGGGGGAAACGCTTGCCGGGGCAATGTCCCCCGAAGGAGACTTCCCCTCCCGTTTAAGTGCGTTGGTCGAGGCCTTTGCGGCGTTCATTGATGAGCAGCCGGCGATCGCTTCGATCGTTTTACGTGAGTTTTTAGACGCGGCGGGTCCGGGGCATGCGATTCTTGAAAAAGAAGTCGTCCCTGTCATCGACGGCGTTGAGATGTTTATTAAAGCGAAGGGTGGAAAACACCTCCGGAAGGGGCTGCCCGTTCGAGCCGCCGTCCTTCAGGTTGCTTCGGATATGTTGGTGCGTGCGGCGGCGGGAGACCTGCGGGAACACTTGTGGGGAAAGGGCGATCATGCGCGTTCGCTCACGGCCGCCCTATTCCTTAATTCTTAGATTGCCCAGGGCCAATTTCACGACGGAAGCGGATTGAAATCCCGATGCTTTCCGTTTTTCAAGGATTTCTTCGACGTCGGCGTCCGGATTCGTTTTAAAGTCCTCGTAGAGACCGAGTGCCGCTTCGAATCGTTTCTTTCGTACCGGTATCGCGTGGGCGATAGACTTTTTCTGCGCCTTGATGGCATTGGGAATATCACCCGAATTAAACAGCGCGCGTGCCTTCGCGTCGTAGGCCATATCGAGAACAACGCTGTCGTTAATTTTCCGTATGCGGTCTAGGGAATTCTGAACGGCTTTAAGGGCTCTGGCGGCATCGATGAGTTCCGGGTCATCCACAAGAGTCATGTTGTATGCGAGATTGATCCAACTCATCGGGTAGGCTTGCGTGGCCTTGAGCACTTCAAACATTTCGGTCCGGGCAATTTCAAGCTCGCTGAGGACCACCGCCTTTTCCCGGTCGGAGCTCTTGCTCCAAAGGTCGACTAACTGCCCGAGTATTTTCCAGCGGTTTTCACGTTCACTCGAGGGTTTAAGCTCGCTAAGTTCTTTAAGCAGGGTGATGCGGCGTCTCATGGCGGCGGCGATAACGCGCATGTCGGTTTTATCGTTTTCCTGAAGCGAAAAGATTTTATTCACCATGGTCCCTATTTCCCGCTGAACAGACAGCAGACGCTGGGCTTTTTCTTCTTCGGGGGGAGTGCGCTTTCGGTTTTCAAGGAGGCGTTTCACTTCCTTTAACACGATCTCATAGGAGCCAACGACCGCGCGTTCGATCCTGCCGTCTTTCCCGATGATATAGAACGAGGGGACTCCCCGTAGTCTCCCGAAATAAGAATCAAAGGTCGGTTCTTTCTCATTTACAAGGGCGACGCTGTAATTGAGCGCCGCGCTGAGGCGTTCCTTCGGTCGACCGCTTTCCAGTTCATCGAGCGTCGTTTTCTCCAGGAATCCGCGCACGATGGTTTCGCTCTCGTTGGTCAACGAAACGATCGCAAGTTCCTTGGCATGCTTTTTCTGTAAATCGATGAGTGCGGGAATTTTGGCGATGCAGGGGGAGCACCAGGTTGCCCACCGTTCTACGAGAATGATTTTCCCGCCGAGGGCGTCAAAATCAATACGGTTTTTCTCCAAATCCTGGCCGGCTGAGGGATCAACTTGGATCCACGAAGCAATCAGAATGGGTTCAGCGGTTTGACCCATGCTCCCGTCGAAATTCGAGGGGTCCGGCTTAGAGCAGCCTGCCGCAAACAAGAGAAAGAGTAGGCTAAAGCGCATCACTTGAGGATAGTGCTTGGCGGGAAAACATGCAAGTGTAGAGGAATTGATGCGATTCTCGACGGGAGATTGTGGTATTATCTGCCCATGAACATTCTAAGAGCGATTATCGTCGTTTCAGTCTGCACCCTGATGGGTGCCTGCAGCGGCGTTCCACTAATCCCCGGTATTTAAAGGAGCGTTATGGCTAAAAAAGCAGCTGCAAATTCAAAATTCATGGCACCCGTAAAAATCTCGGACGATCTCGCTGAGATCGTCGGTGCGAAGCCGATTCCGCGCACCGAAGTAACCAAGAAGTTGTGGGTGTATATTAAGAAGAACAAGCTTCAGGATCCGAAGAACAAGCGCAACATCAACGCCGATGCAGCGCTGAAGAAGGTATTTGGTGGTAAGAAAACCGTCAACATGTTTGAGATGACAAAGCTCGTCTCGAAGCACCTGACGGCTGCCAAGTAAATTAACGGCTCTGACGAAAAAGCCGCTCGCGGAATCCGCGGGCGGCTTTTTCTATTTATCCTTATTTTTTAATAATAAAAATGCCTCCGGGGAGATCCGGAGGCAGCATCTGGGCAAAAAAAAGCTCGCCGTGATCGACGAGATATATATATTAGCAAAGCGCGCCCAATAATGTCAAGCAAAAAAAATAAAACATCGGCCTTTTTTGTAAAAAACCCTTATTTTTAAAGGAGTAAATTTTAAAATATTTATTGTTTTCCGCAGGGTTATCCACGAATCCCAAGAGCGCAAAAAAAGCCCGGAATTTTGATTTATGTTTAAAAAACAAGGCAAACTATAATTCTCTTTCCTTCGACTTTGTCAAAACTTATAATCCTCCTATGACCAAATACAAATTTGCTGTTTTAATCGCCATTTTATCTCTGACATCCCCTGTTGCCGCCGAATGTATCCGGGGCAGCGAAAAAGGGCTTCAGGTCAAATGGATGGGATTTAAGACTCCCGCTAAGGTCGGTGTTAAAGGCACTCTGCGGGATCTAAAGGGAGACGGACCCCGTCAGGCTGAATCTTGGCAGAAGCTCGTTCTCGGCCAAACGCTTACGATCGGGACATCGAAAGATAGCGTCGATTCCAACGACAAGACCCGGGATGCCAAAATTGCGTTTTTCTTCTTCGGCAAGATGGCGGGGGAGCATACGATTGTGGCGAGGGTGACCAAGATCGATGAGGAAAAGAAGCGCCTGACACTTTCTGTC
>JBFIEP010000357.1:0-3726 GCA_041603335.1 Elusimicrobiota bacterium
CCCATATCGAAGAAACGACGGCCAAGAGACTGAGCTTTCCCATTCTTTTTCTTTTTTCCGGGCGTCGCCGGAGCCGCCTGCTGAAGGCTCTTCAAAACCGGGAGTTTTTTTGCAGGCGCTTGAACCGAAATTACTTTCTCGGCAACAACAGATGATTCTTCAACAGCAACTCTTTCTGAAGCGACGGGTTTTACGACTGTAGTTTCAACGAGGGTCGGAAGCGTCGTCAACGCGCCCGAACCGGTTAAAGTCGGCGCGTTTAAACCCAAGGAACCAACGGCGGCTGGATTATTAAAGGATAGGGGTGCCAACACCGTGCTGCCGACAGCGCCCTTTGACGCATTAACACGGGCCTGACCAATCGCCCGGGCCGGAGCGGGGCCAAAGGAGGCTAGGATTAAAGAAACGGCAAGGACGCGAGAAATCGTTTTAACCATGGGATATTTTACCGTGGACCCGACGGGAAATGCATAGGCCGCCGGGGTCAGGCCCCCCGGTTATACGGCCTATGAAGTGCTGGGTCCTAATAGCCGCGCTTCCACTGACGGAGAGCCGCGCGGGCCTCGCGCATGTCGGACTTGTTCCTTCCGAAGGCGGTAATCGCTTTTATGCCCGAGAAAAACCAGGATGCGGCCAACATCAATGCAACCATTGTTAGGCCCATTGCGGCGAGGGTTTCCGTTCCCGGAAGAAGCGGCTTCGACGCCATGACGGATAAAAACGCGTTGCCGACGGCACCAAACAACACACTCATCAATGCGAAATGAACAACACTCCCGATCGGCCCCGCTAACGCGACCCAAAACTCCCTACGCGGATCGGTCATCGCCGCATGATTCACATAACCGCCCGACGTGAACGAATCCCAAGAATGCTGTTCGATGTAAAAATAGCGCATCGAACCGACGCGAACCTTAAAGAACTTAAGCGCGAGAAAATGAAAATATTCATGAAGGGCATAACTCCCGACACTCGGGATCGCGACCAAGGGGGCTAAAGCCAACGTCGCCCCCGCGACCGTCGGATGATGCGCCTCTTTTAATCGTAAGAGCCGCCAGGCTCCTTTTAGAGGATTTCTTATCGAAATGGAGTTCCCGGCAGCGGCATTAACGCTGGGAGGAGCCGGAAGTCCATTTTCGAACAGTCCGTTCCAATCCTTCTTTTTTGCGTAGCGGCGAATCTGGACAATCACCTGTTCGGGTTTTCGCTCCGCTGCCATTTCAGCGACTGCTCGCTCCATTTGCATTTCAGGAACCGGTTGAATGACCGGAATCGGGAGCCTCCCGACAGCGGCAAGCTTAGGAACCACCCAGGTTGGTGCCTCGACGCCAAAGGTCGGCGTCAATGCAAATGATCCCATCGGTGCCAATGGAGCGACGGCTCCCAAGCGTGGAATACGGGAAATTCCCCGCATTCCCCCGGCCTCGGTGCACATCGGAAGCAACAACACAAAAATCGCGAAAATTTTCACAACTCCATTGTATCGAGGGTCCCCATCGCCGGGAAAGGAGCTAAAGGCCTTATTATTCACAGGCCAAAAGAGACATAAATTTAAATACAAATGGCATACCGAAGATTAAAAGGGCCTGTTATACTCAGATGATGGAAAGTATTCCTGTCCTAAATGCGGGTGCGATGCTGCTCATGCTGGGCGCCATCCTTTACACCGGCGTGATCGGCTCCTATATATTTGAGCGCTACCGCATTCCCGATGTCATGAACCTGATGTTATTTGGGGTCATACTCGGGCCGGTATTCCATCTCGTTGATCCCGCCCTTCTCAAGCCCTGGATGCCTGTCGTGGGGGCGATCGCCCTGAGTCTCATCCTCTTTGAAGGCGGCCTGGGGCTGGAACTCAATCACATCATCCAGCGGTTTAAGGTCTCGTTTGTCCTGGCCACCACAACGTTTCTCGGTTCCGCCGGACTCATAGCAGTCGGCTACCACTTCATAACAGGGTCTCCGTGGCTTCTAAGCCTCATGCTCGGGTCCGTTTTAGGCTGCGTCTCCTCGGCCGTCATCCTGCCGATCTCCAATCTCGTCACCGCACCGGATAAAATCAAAACCACGATTCACCTTGAAGCCGCACTTTCCGATATGTGGGGTGTTGTTATCACGCTCGTATTAATTCGTCTCTATCACACCCCGGCGGCCGCCAGCGACCCGGGCTATGCCTTTAGCGCGATATGGGCGGCCTTCTCAATGGCGATCGTGGGGGCAGGCGCTTTTGGAATGGCATGGCTCTGGCTGCTGGACCGGTTTCGCGAAAGCTCCTTCGACTACATGATGACGCTTGCCGCCGTATTTGTTCTCTACGGACTCACGGAACTCATGCACGGCTCCGGGCCCATGGCGGCACTCACGTTCGGAGCGGTCCTTACGAATGCGCGGGGAATCGCAAAATTATTCGGGAGGACCTTCAAATTCCAGGTTGACGCGAAGATCCTTGAATTCAATACCGAGGTCACGTTTTTCGCACGGACGTTTTTCTTTGTCTACCTCGGACTCGTCTTCTCCTTCGAATCGTTTAATCTGCAGTTCCTCATCATCCTCACGATCTCCATGGCAGCGATCCTGTTGATCCGCTGGGGCGTCGTCAAAGGGGCTTCCCAATACTTCCCGCGGGAAAGCGAATGGGAACGCCTCTATATGGCGATGATCCCACGCGGTTTGACCTCGGCGGTTCTTGTTGGAATGGTTCGAGCGAGCGTACCCGGCACAGGCGACTTCCTTGCCTACGCCTTTGCCGTCATCCTCATCACCAACTCGATCATGACGTGGTGGGTCTGGCGGCATGAAAATCCGGTGGGTGACGCAGCAGAGCCCGCTAAGAAACCGGCTTAAGCCGCTAGAAGCTTGTCGACTAAATGAAGCTCGTGCTTATCGAGCCACAATCCGTGGCCGTCCTGGCACATATCGGCCCGCAAAAATTCACTGATAAACCCTGCATTCACCATCTCCTTGTCGCAACGGGGGCAGGCACGCTCGGTCGGCTTGGGGCGCAGCGGGCCGTCGATCTTAGCCTGTGCGACCTTCTCCGGGTTGGCGGAAACCTTTTCAAGTTCCCCCATGTCATACCAGACGCCGCCGCATTCGGAGCATTCATCCAAAACACAGCCCTTCCCGGAATTAACTTCATGGAGTTCGACATATTTGCATTTTGGACAACTGGCCATGATTCCTCCTAAATAAGCGTCACGGCCCTTAGAATAACGGAAGAAAGCGATATAATCTAGGGGATGGACATAATAGATTTCTCCGGCGACTATCCCCGCCCCGCGATGCTCTGCACCATCGTGAAAATCATCGGCAGCGCTCCTCAGAATACAGGCCAACGCATGTGGGTCACCGCCGGGAAATTTTATGGGACGCTCGGCGGCGGCACCTTCGAAAAGCGGGTTCTTGAAGAAGCGCGCAAACGCCTCGATGCGGATGCCGACCCCGAACTTAAAGAGTTTTCCCTATCCCGTGAGATGGACCAATGCTGCGGAGGACGAGTCCAGGTTTTCTTTGAGACGGTGCGCCGCCGAAAAACCGTTCATTTACTGGGCGGGGGCCATGTCGGCCGCGCACTCGCCGAAACCCTGTCGGGAATGCCGCTCGATGTCCGGCTCATCGATGCGCGGGAAGAGTGGACCCAACCCGGCTCGCTTCCCGAGAGCGTCGATGTCCTTCGCGAGGATCCCGCCGCCTATGCCAAGCGGATGACCTGGTCCAAGGATGACG
>JBFIEP010000358.1:0-3721 GCA_041603335.1 Elusimicrobiota bacterium
CTCGGCATCAACGAGCGCGTCTTCAACCTCATGCTCGATCGCCTGCTTTAGCGGGCGGGCCCCGTATTGGATATTTTCAGGAGTCGTTGCTTCGGCGAGAATCTGCCGTCGGGCTTCGGCGGAGAGAACGACCTGCATTCCCTTCTGCTTCATGCGGCCGTTGAGGTCGCTCATCCGCAGGTCAAGAATTTGACCTAAATCGGTTTCCCCGAGCTGATTAAAGACGAGAACGCGGCGCTTCCCGATGCGGTTGAAGAACTCGGGACGCACCGATTGTTTAAACGATTCCAAGTAATTCTCCCGGTATCCGTCGACATCGGAAGTTTCGTCCCAGTACTCGCTCTCGCCGGGCGCCAGGAAACCGATCTTGCGGCGCCGCTCCGTCTTCACAACGCTGCCGCCCGTGTTGGACGTCATCACAAGAATCGTGTTGGAGAAATCGACGACGTTGCCCAGACCATCGGTCAAGCGGCCGTCCTCGATCACTTGCAGTAAAAGATTCAACGCATCCGGGTGGGCTTTTTCGATTTCGTCAAGCAGGATCACCGAATACGGCTTGCGGCGCACGGCCTCGGTCAGCTTGCCGCCCTCTTCATATCCGACATAGCCCGGAGGGGATCCGATCATGCGGGCAACGGCATGCTTCTCCATATACTCGGACATATCAAGTCTGATGACCGCGTCTTCCGAACCGAATTGGTTTTTCGCGAGAACGCGAACAAACTCGGTTTTCCCGACGCCGGTCGGTCCAAGCGCGACGAACGCGCCGATCGGCGCTTTCTCTTCTTTATAGCCGAGGCGTCCGCGGCGGATGGCTTTAACTGTCGCGCCAACCGCTTCCGGCTGTCCAATAAGCCGGCTGTTGAGCATGTCGGGAAGGGATTTAAGGTTCTTCTTATCATCGCCGGTGACATCGGTCACCGGAATTCCCGTTCGGATATTAACCTCAAGGGCGATATGCTCCGCCGTCACTGCGGGCGGCAGATTAGCCCCCCCCTCGGCGGACTCGACCTTCATTGTTCCTTCCGCAACCTGCATTTCGACTTCAGCGGAGGCATCATCCAAAAGATCCAAAGCGGAACGCGGCAGGCTGCGATCCTTAATATAACGGGCCGCCATGCGAACCGAGGATTCGACCGTCTCATCCCCGATAGAAACCTTGTGCTTGGATTCGTATTTCGCCTTTACTCCGGAAACGATAGCAATGGCCTCATCGATTGTCGGCTCGGGCAGCATCACGGGATTAAAGCGTTCCATCAGCGCGCCGTCTTTTTCCAGCTTGCGCAGTTCGTCAAGCGTCGTGGTCCCGATAACCGTGACATCCCCGTCATTGAGCTCGTCCTTTAGAAGCTGGGAAGCATCGGTAGCACCCTCGGCTCCGCCCAGGCCCATGATCATGTGGATCTCATCAATGAAAAGGACCACCTTTCCTTTAGACGCCTTCGCCTCGTCTAAAACTCCTTTTAGGCGTTCTTCAAACTCTCCGCGGTATTTTGTCCCCGCGACAAGAGCCTTCGTATCGATCTGGAAGATATTCACGCCTTCCATCTGCGGGACTTCTCCGGCGGCGATCATCTGCGCGAGACCGCGCACCAAATGGGTCTTTCCGACCCCCTTCGCGCCGACGGCGAGCGGGTTGTTCCGTTCAACACGGGAAATCGTCTTCACCATTTGGCGGATTTCGCTGCGGCGGCCGATCAGGGGTGAGTATTTATTCGCGACTGCGTTAGCCGTTAGATTAATACCGAAAGCGTGAATGTTTTTATATTTTCCGTCTTTCGGGCTGATCAATAAGCCGCCGGCCGTTTCATCGGCCTTGCCGGAGCCGTTATTCTGGACCCCGCCGGTGTGCACGATGAGATCGGTGGACCCGGATGCATTATAAAAACCGCCCGAAGGATCAATCCCGCGGGCCTTTGCAATCGTTCCCAAGATATCCATGCCTTCGTATGCGTCGGCATCAGAAGCTCGCTCCGATTTTTTTGGCGCAAACTCCGTTAAGATTTTCTCGATCGCCGCCCATTCGGTCTTAGAAATCGTTCCGTTAACAACAACCTTATCCGTTCGCTTAGGATCGACAAAAAACTGGATGCCGGAGGCCTGGCCGCGCAAATGAGAAACCTGCCTGCGAAACTCGGCATAATCATTCTGGGCGTCGACCTTTCCGGCCATCTTCGCATCAACCGAATCGAGAAAATCACCAAGCAGCTGCATCACCGCATTATGGCGCAGCGCTTCAATTTGCGGCCAATCCTGATCCTTCGGCGCAATTCCAAGAGCATTGGAAAGATTTTTAACCGCGCGCGCGTGCTCGGCGATTCCGTCCGAGTTAAACTGCCTTAGGCCTTTCTTAGCCTGAGACAATCCCTGCTTCTGGTTGCTATTCGACAGATTGATATAGAGATAACCTCCGCCTTCAAGCGCCGCCGCGTATCCATGATCGGCGAGCTCGGACATCGCCGCAATCATAGCCGTCTGATCGACACCAAGCTCGGACGCGAGAAGTTCCTGCATGGGCCAATCAATCATCTCGCCTTCGGCAAAACCGCGATGCAGCTGATCGAGAAACTTTTTAGCGGTAGGGGATAGCTTTTTCGGCCCCCGTGACTCATCGGCCGCATTGCTTCGCTTAAGACCGCCGAAAAGGCGACGCACCCGTGAGGCAAGTCCCGTTTGGACCGGCGCGGCACCGAGGGAAACCTGACCGACATCGGCCGCATTCAAATTAAGATCGAAGGAAGCCCCGGACTGGGATTTCATCGCAGGTCCCGACATCTTCTTAAGCTCGGGCAAGGAAGCGGCAACCGACTCCAGGGCGGCTATCACGGGCTTTTTCTTTTCTTCCACCCTTGCGGCCTGTTTTACAGCAGGAGCAGCAGAGATCAGGGAAGTCGGGGAAACGAATTTCTGAACAATAGCCTTCTGTTCGACAACAGCCGCAGGTTTAGCGGATTGGGGTTGAACAACCGTAAGCTGGGGAAGCCCACTGTTTAACGACAAGGCACCGACGCCTTCCGCGCTCAGCGAGGGGGCGCTGAGAGATGACGGCATGCCGATTTTTCCGAATCCGCCAAGATTGGCGTTTCCCGCCGCGACAGGAACCTTGCCGAGGGTTCGAGCCGCTGCCGAGGCCACTCCGGGGCCCGGAGCGGTGAGTAAAATGGAAGCTGCGACGGATGTCGCGACGAATCTAACAGCGTACGGAGTGCGGCGAGTGGTATTCCCCATAGTGTCCAGTTCCCCTCTGGTGTCGGCGTTGACGTCTATGGAAATAATACCGGGGATATATGAGTAATCTATGGGCCAATAAGGCCTGGGCAGGATGAAATTATGGCCCGCAGACCGCTGGGACCTTTGACCCCCATCAACGACCTACATCAACCGCCGATGGCATTCATGGCCCGTTCGGGCCTCTGAAAATCCGGACTCTCGACGAGATGGCCGCGTTTTTTACGACTAATGGCAGCTCCCATCAAACCGGCTATTTCAGCATCCGTTGCCTCTTCCCGAAGCGGCCCGCGGAGGTCAATAGCCGAGGTCGCAAATAGGCAGGTTCGAAAACCCCCATCAGCCGTAAGCCGGACACGGTCGCAATCGGCACAAAACGCTTTTGTTACCGAAGCAATTACTCCAATACTCCCGTTTCCGTCTTCAAAACGGAAGATTTCAGCCGTTTCCCCCGGACCTCGCACTCCAGCCGTCAAAGGAAATCGTTCCGATA
>JBFIEP010000359.1:0-3717 GCA_041603335.1 Elusimicrobiota bacterium
AACGCGATGAAGCCGTTGATCAATCACGGCAAGTCCTTGCTGGCTCTTAAAGGTAAGTTCGGAATAGCATTGCGTATGCGGGTTTCACTTGATCACCATTCTCCCGAAGTCCACGACAAGGAACGGGGTGCGGGTTCGTTCGCTATCGCGCTGGAAGGGGTCCGCTGGCTTTGCGACAATGGATTCTCCGTGAGCATCGCGGGACGCTCGTTGACTGAAGAGGCCCACGAAACGGCTAAAGCAGGATACCAAGGTTTATTTAAAGGACTTGATTCAGGACTCGATGCCTCGAATCCGCGGCATCTTGTTATTTTCCCCGAGATGGATGAAAAAGCCGACCTGCCCGAGATTACGACCGAATGTTGGGGAATCCTCAAGAAGGATCCCTCCTCGGTCATGTGCGCGTCTTCACGGATGGTCGTGAAGCGAAAAGGGGACTGCGCTCCAATTGTGCAGGCCTGTACATTGATCGCCTATGACGAGCGGTTCACGATGGGGAGCACGCTAAAGGACAGCTGGAAGCCCGTAAATCTCGTACATCCGAGCTGCGCTTCGTTTTGCGTCCTCGGCGGCGCCTCCTGCAGCGGTTAAAGCGTTATGTTGTCCGTCGTTGTTCCTTCCCCTCCCAATGAAAAAACGGATTGGCTCGCCCGTATCGATGAGCGTCTTGCCGAGATTGATGGGATTGAGATTTTACGCACGGAGGGGAAAACCCGGGCCGAACGCCTGCAAAAGGGGATCGATGCAGCCTCGCACGATACGATTCTCCTCCATCACCCGCGGTCCCTCGTAGATAAGGAAGGCCTCGTTTGGCTGCGGGATCATGCCAAAGAGATTCCATGGGGGGGCTTTACCCATCGCTTTGATCTTGACCATGGCTTGCTGCGGTTTACGAGTTGGTGGTCAAACAACTTCCGCGGACCCATTTCGGGAATCCTCTATCTCGACCACTGTGTCTTTTTCCAGCGCCGGCTTTTGACCCGTCCGATCCCTCCTGTCCCGATATTCGAGGATACCGAATTTTCGTATATCCTCCGTGAAACCTGCCGCCCGAAAATCCTCCCATACGGCGTGACGACATCTGCTGTTCGTTTTGAGACCAATGGCGTTTACCGGCAGGCTGCGTTGAATCAGCGGCTTAAGTGGCAGTTTTACTTCAAACGCTCTCCTCAGGATATGAATGAACGCTACGAACGCGGCCTCGGCCTCAACGACTGATTGTCGCCGCTGCGGCGGGAGTTTAGTAGGGCAGCCTACTTTCGCTGCCCGTTTAGCTGAAACTTTCGTTGTTTTTTCCTTCGCCTTTCTTCATATGGGTTTATGGGTCGGTGATTTCTTTGCCGGGGCCTATTGCCTTCGTTGTCGAGGGCGGGTCTTGAGATGGACGTTCCCGACTTCGCTTCTGATCGTGGGAGGAATGCTGACGGCGGGGGGAGTTTTGATTTGGAACGCTCTTCGCAGGCTTTAGACGCCTGATCTATATCAACATCGGACGTTGCGGCGGCTCATAGGGCGGATTCCGGGACGGTGGTATCCTGTCTCTAGGATGAAAGCACTTCTAATTATTTTTCTTTCTGTCGGGTCGGTCGAGGCCGGAGTATTTAAAGCGGTTCCCGCGAAATTCCCTGTCAGCAGGGTCCCCGTTCTAGCTCTCCCGATAAGCGTAATGCCCTCTCTCTCGGTCTTGCCTGAGCTTGAGCCATCATTGGGTCTCCCTGTACCTAAAATGGCAGTTTTGCCTGAGACGGTATCGGGTGCCATCGCACCGATTGCTCCGGGGATCGTCCACGCACAGCCCGAGCGCCGCCCGAGGCGTGCTCGACCCCGCCCTCTGAAAGCACTGCCTAGCCTTCAGGCGGTTGATGAGATTTCCCGGGAGTTCCCGGATCTTTCGAACTCCGAAGCGTCAGCAGCGCTGAGTTTCGCGTTTGACGAAGCCCGCAACCTTCGACCGTAACTCTACGCCGAAGGCAAGGTGAAGAGAAACCGGGTTCCGCTTCCGGTCGGGCTTTCCGCCCAAATTTTTCCGCCGTGTTCAACGATGATGCTTCGGCAGACGGCGAGGCCCAGTCCGGTTCCCGGTGTTCGCCCCCGGGATTTGTTCCGTTCTACTTGGTAGAAACTCTCGAAAATCCTTTCCAGTTCTTCTTGGGGGATGCCCGGGCCCGTATCATGGACTTCAAAGCTCACGTGCCGATTCCGTTTGTGCGCGTAGATCGTGATCGTTCCGCCCCGCGGCGTGAAATTCAAGGCATTGGCGATTAGGTTCTCAAGCACGCGGCGCAATAGTTGGGCATCGGCGCGTACTGCAGGGAGCTCGGAATCAAACTCCTTCTTAAGAGTCACAAGCGAATTTTCAGCACGGGTCTGGAATTCGTCAACCGCTTCATCCAATATGAGAATAGGTTCAAGGGACTCGACGCTCATTGGGAAGCGGCCCGTCTGCAATTTCATCACGGAAAGCATGTCGTCCAGGTAGTCCCAGAGACGTTCAGCGGAGACGAGAGAGGACTCAAGGTATTTCCGTTGTTTATCGTTAAGCGCCCCGGCACTTCCTGAATGAAGGGTCTCGATGACCGCCTTTATGCCCGATAGCGGGTTTTTTAGATCGTGGGTAAAGCTTTGGACAAAGTTGCGTTTCATGCGGTCGGTTTCTGCGAGGCGCTCCGCCATGACATTGAAACGTTCCCGAAGGGTTTCGAGTTCGTCCTCACGACCGTCCGGCGGGACCCGATAATCAAGGTCGCCGCTGCCAACGGCCCGCGCCCCTCTCGCGAGGGCTTCGATGGGTCGCGTGAGCGTCCGTGCGACAAACAGGGCTGCTAACAGCCCGAAAACCAGGGTTGTCGATGCGATCATTGCCATGTCCCAAATTGCTTCAGCGAGGCGGGAGTGCACGTCGGAATTAACGGCGGTTTCATCGTATCCGATGCGTGTGCGTGCCCGGCTCCCATCCTTCAGCTCGAAAGACCGGGATATTTCTCTCACTCCGGCGGGAATGGCGGCGGGGGCCTGGGTCTCAAAAAGAGCTTCTTCGTCTGCGTTGAAGCAGCCTGCGTAACGGACCGTTGGATCCTCCCGAAGAAATGATAAATGGGAGCTTGCCTTGGACCAATTTCCGGTGAGGGATGATTCGTGGCAAACGGCGGCCGCGAGGCGAAGGGATTCCATGGACCGGCTGTAGGACTCCTCTAGTTCCGCGCGGCGTTGGAGAAAGAAGTACGCGCCGCCGAACATGCCCTGAGCGAGGGCCATGAGGCCGAGAATGACTAACGAGATGCGAAGGCGCAATTTCATGCTTTCCTGGAGAGCTTATCAAGTAATCCGCGAAGCCACGCGGCGTCGGGGCGTGAAAGATTCCAGCGGTTAAGGCCGTTGCGGACTTTTCGTCGGCGGGCGCTGTCGGACATGTGGGTGTTTGTGCGGGTTGCTTTCATCGCCTGCATTGTCGTGTTTACGAGGGTTTTCATGAGCATCCCGTTTGGGGGCGGCAATTGAGGTTCCTTGATCGTGTTTTCTAAATCTTTCCTTAAAAATTCATATGCGATGACGGCGACCGCCTGCCCAAGGTTCATCGAGGGGGCATTCGATTTAGTCGGAATCCGGAGGAGTGCATTGCAGTGGGAAAATTCTTCATTGTTCAGACCGTCCCGCTCCGAGCCAAAAAGAATCGCGATTTTTTTAGCCCGTACTTTCCCGAGAGAGGGAAGGGTGATC
>JBFIEP010000360.1:0-3708 GCA_041603335.1 Elusimicrobiota bacterium
CCCGGGCGCCGCGTGGGATTTCTTGCTATCGGCGTCGCGATAGGCGGGATTGCGACGGCCGCTGCAGGATTGGCAAAAAACCTCTCACTGCTTGTCGCCGCCCGGGGACTCCTCGGGATCGGTCAGGCCGGATTCACCGCTGTCGCACCCTCTTTTCTCGCCGAGCATTATCCTGCGTCACGGCGCTCTTCAATCCTCTCCTTTTACGAAGCAGCGATCCCGGTAGGTTCGGCGATCGGTTTCTTATTCGGAGGGTGGGTCGGTCATCATTGGGGTTGGAGAACGGCATTCCTGGGCGCCGGAGCGGGAACACTTCTGATGCTTCCCTTTTTTGCACGTCTGCGGGATCCTTTAGCCGGAAAACCGGAATCCGCGGAGCCGCATGCGCGGCCGAGCGACTATCTTAGACTCTACCGGATTGAGAGTTATGCCGCCGCGAGTTTCGCGCAAGCCGCGCTGACGTTTACGATCGGCGGGTTAGCACTATGGATTCCAACATTCCTTTTCAGGGAATACAACATGGATACGGCGCAGGCCGGAATGCTCTTCGGCGGGATCACGGTTTTTGGAGGGCTGATCGGGGCTCTCACGGGAGGATGGCTCGCTACCCGATTGAGAAACATTCTACCCGGCGCGGAATTCATAGTCGCCGGCATCGGACTGCTCGCGGCGGTCCCCTTCGGAGTCGGCGCACTTTTCATAACGAACAAACCCATCGCACTTATCTTGTTCTTTCTCGCCGAAACATGCATCTTCCTTCATATGGGTCCGCTCTCGGCGGTAATGGTCGCGACTGTACCGGCGGCTAAGCGCGCCCTTGGTTTCGCCGCAAACATATTTATCCTTCGTGCGTTCGGGGATACCCTCAGCCCGGTTCTCATCGGTGCAGTCAGCGAAACATGGGGATTGAGACTCGCGTTAACCGGCGCGCTCGGGGCGCTTATTATTGGGGGGACGCTCTGTTTATGGGGTGCACAGAGGCTGGAACGTGATACCATGAGGGCTGCCAATGTTTAAATTCGGAATCGACTTCCTTCGAAATCCTTCCCGCGCACTGGACTTCATCGAAAAAGAACCTCAAGGAGCCTTGCGCGCATCCGCAGGCGTCTACGGACTCTATCTTGCTTCCGCCGTGCTTTTTTACACTTTAAAACCCGATAATTTCCCGCCGATCACCGGTGTAGAACCGGCTCTCACCGAACACGGCCTGCTTTTCTGGGTCAAGGTGCAGGCATGGTCACCCGTTCTCTTAGCGGTGTGGATCATCGCCGCCGCCTGGTTCGGGAAACTGCTCGGCGCGGGAAAACTCGCAATCCGCCTTCCTGCGGCACTGGCGGCAGCTGTCATCCCGCTTCTCCTGATCACGATTTACAACAATTCCCAGCTGTCTGCCGGAATGTTCGGAGTCTGCTGGATTGGCCTGGTGGCGGTCATGATCCCGGGGTTTCGCCGCGTCACGCGGGATGAATGGCTGCGCCTGAGCGCCTCCTTGGCGGGACTTCATATCGCGGCAATCGCTCTTCTCATACCGTTTACAATCGCGGTTATGGCACAGTCCCCGCGGGCCTATCACGCAGTTGAATTCGCGATGTTATTTTGGATTCTCGGACTCGCGACCTACAGCGTTCGCAGGGTGCTGGGAGTCCCGACAGCGCGGGCATTTTGCGCGGTGTTCCTTTCGCTTATCGCTCAGATCCTATTCGTTTTTTCGATGCATCTAATCGGGGTTCTCCCCAAAGAGGTTCTCAAGGCTTTAATGGCCGCCTGATGCCTTTAGAACATCCCACAAAATACGATGTCATCGTTGTCGGCGGCGGCCATGCAGGGTGCGAGGCCGCGCTCGCCAGCGCACGTCTCGGGGCTCGAACGCTGCTTCTTACGCAGAACCTCGATACGATCGGGCAAATGTCCTGCAACCCCTCTATCGGCGGGGTGGCAAAGGGGCAGCTTGTTCGCGAACTCGATGCTCTCGGAGGATCGATGGCCGTCGTAACCGATCGCACGGGTCTGCATTTCCAAACCCTAAACCTCTCAAAGGGGGCGGCGGTGAGGTCTCCACGCGTCCAGTGCGACAAGAAGGCCTACCAATTCGCGATGAAGGAAATCGTGGAAACGGTTTTCGGGCTCGATGCAAAACAGGATGAAGCCGCGAATTTTTTATTCACCGGAGACAAACTCACCGGACTTGAAACAAAGCGGGGGATACGATACCGGGCGGGTGCTGTTATTCTCACAACCGGAACCTTTCTTAAAGGGGTCGCACACGTGGGACTCGACCATTCCAAGGCGGGGCGCGCCGGAGAGGCTCCTTCGGACCGGCTTTCCGAAGGACTCGCTTCGCTGGGCTTTTCACTGGGCCGCTTTAAGACGGGAACGCCGATGCGGCTTCACGCGGATTCCATCGACTTTTCAAAATGCGCCGAACAAAAAGCGACTGAAAATCCGATCCCGATCTCTCACCGGACAAAAAATCTCGACATAAAACAGCTTTCCTGCTGGATCACCTACACCAATGAAACCACGCATGACGTCATCGCGGACAATCTCGATCGCTCCCCGCTGTACTCCGGGAAAATCGATGCACTCGGACCGCGTTATTGCCCGTCCATTGAAGACAAGGTCGTCAAGTTCAGGGAACGAATCCGCCATTCTTTATTCCTCGAACCCGAGGGTTGGCATACGAAGGAAATTTACGTTAACGGGTTATCGACCAGCCTGCCCGAAGACGTCCAACTCCAATTTGTACACACGGTCCCCGGACTCGAAAAGGCGGAGATTATGCGCCCCGGATATGCGATCGAATATGATTTTTGCCAACCGACGGAATTGCATGCGACTCTCGAAACGAAATCCGTTCCCGGCCTTTTCTTTGCCGGCCAAATAAACGGGACGACGGGATACGAGGAAGCCGCCGCCCAAGGGTTTATCGCCGGCGTGAACGCAGTACATAAACTGAAGGGACGGGAGCCTTTCATTCTCAGCCGAGATGAAGCCTACATCGGAGTCCTCATCGATGATCTGGTTACTAAGGGTGTCGATGAACCCTACCGAATGTTCACCGCCCGGGCCGAACACCGCCTGCTGCTTCGGTCCGACAACGCCGACCTCCGCCTGATGCCGAAAGGCCGTGCACTCGGACTGATTGAGGACGATCTATGGGAACGCTTCCAACGCTACCGCGATTCTCTCGAAAACGAGTCCGTTCCCAGCGATCATGAGCTCAGTCCCTGGTCAGGCACGAAACGGGAAGAGCAGATCGCTGCGACGAAATTATACGCCCCTTATATTGAGCGGGAAAAGAAACAGATTGAGGGGCTCAAATCGATGGAAGGGGAGCGAATCCCGGATAATTTCGATTACGCCTCAATCCCCATGCTCGCTGAGACACGCCAAAAACTCTCTAAAATCCGACCGCTTAGTCTCGGTCAGGCCTCCCGCGTCCCGGGAGTCACCCCCGCCGACATCCAAATGCTCGCGGTTTGGCTCAAGCGGACGCTGCTCAAACGATGAGCACCGAAAACTTGAAACGGGAGGGGAAAGAGGTCCTTGCAGGGTGGGGTGTTTCGATTAGCGAGGAAGCCTGGGAAAAGATTGACGCCTACGGCGCGGCGGTCCTCGAGTTCAACAAGAAAACCAACATCACGGGAGCGAAAACCCGGGAAGAATTATTCCGCAGACACCTTCTGGATTCCTTATCTCCTTTGGCCG
>JBFIEP010000361.1:0-3703 GCA_041603335.1 Elusimicrobiota bacterium
CAAGGCGGTCGCAAAGAGGATCGAGAGGAACTTCATTCCCCTTTATTTTAAAGCAGATTGGATGCTCCGGCCTGGGACAGAAGGGGACCTTATGGATGGTATTGGCTCCAGACCTAACCCTTCACAAGATCGGCAATCCGGCGAACTAGGTCTTCCCATAGGTCTCCCCAGGAGCTAAACTCAAACCATGGGGAGTATTGTCGAGGAATACGGAGGCTGGGAGGCGGTCTATCGGGAGCTGCCCCCGACGGAACTCCCGTGGAACGCCGGCGCCCCCGATGCGGACCTTGTCGCCTTCGTTCAATCGATGCCTGAATGCGGGGGGATCGCCCTCGATATAGGAACGGGACCCGGCCATGACGCCGCGTTTCTCGCTTCTGCCGGGTTTTCAGTCCTGGCCTGCGATGTTTCAAAATCGGCGATTGAACTCGCAGAGGAAAATATCCGCGCAGCGGGGTGCTTGAATCGAGTGGACCTTAGAGAAACCGATATTTTATCCCTCCGGCTTCCCAACCGCCTTTCCTTCGCCTATGACCGCGGCTGCTGGCATTTTCTAAGCCTTAAAGACCGTCAACTCTATCTCGAAAAGGTTCAAGCCGCACTCGATCCCGGAGCTCCGTTTCTTTTGCGGACATTCAGCGATGCCCAAGAGCCGGGATCGGGCCCGAAACGATTTTCAAAAGAGGAATTGGAATCCGAACTCCGTCCCTTTTTTGATGTTGAAGAAATCCGCGCGGGAATTTTTTCCGGCCCTCGCGGACCCAAAGCCTATCTCTCAATCCTACGAAAACCAGAAATTATTGGAGGTGCATTATGATGCGGGTGTTACTCGGAGCGATTCTACTTACCTTGGCCTCGGCGATTCCGTCCCAGGCCTGCAAAGCGTGCAAAATGAAAGGCGGCGGAGGCGGCGGGAGTGCTGGCGCTGGGGGCAATTTTAGCCAAGGCGGCGGCGAAGGCGGCGGAGGAGGAGGCGGATTTCAACGCGGTCCCAGAGGCGGCGGCAGCGGCGGATTTCATGGCGGCGGGAGGCAAGGGAGGATGGGACACCACGAGAGCAAAGGAACCATGCTGGGGCACCGACTCCTGATACATCGTAACGACCTTGAGCTGACTCCGGCGCAGCAGGATAAAATTAAGGCGATCATGCGTGATACCAAAAAGAAAGCGAACACGCATAAGGCGGTTATCGAAAACCTTAAAATCGATATCCATGCCGGCATGGGCACGGGAAGCACCGATGGGTCGGCGGTAAAACGTCTCGTTGATAAAAAATATGCCGAGAAGGCGAAGTTGTCAAAACTCTACGTTGATGCACAGGTGGCGTTTGAGAATGTTCTTACGAAAGAACAATCCAATGATATTCGGGACCACCGATACGGATTGGATCAGAGGGGAGATGACGACGATGGTCATGAGCATGACCACGAGGAAGTCGAAGTCGAAATAAAACGTTAACGACCGAACAGTCCCTTCAAGGACTTAACGCCTTTCTGAGCGGCGGAGGCGGCCTGATCCAAGGCCTCCTTCGCCGTTCCTTTTAGGTCCCCGACCATCCCTTTACCGGAACGGGCAACAGAGGAAAGGATAGGCTTCATGACTTCCTTAGCGGCCTTATCAGGAGTCGTTCCGTTCTCGCCCCCGATATCGCGCAGCTTAAGATCAGGCATTCCTGCAGAAAGTGCTTTCCCCTTAAACAACTGAGTCTTCATCGCAAGAGCGACCTTCCCGTCGATGAAGTCAAACTTTTTAATCCGGATCTTCACTTCCGACGAGGCACCTTCCCCGGAAGACTCAGCAGGAGCCGACGGTCCGGTAAATTTTTCAACATTCTTCATAATCGCGCCGATATTGCTCCCCTTAGCGCCCACTTCATAAGTCACACGGGGACCGGCGACGTAAATTTCTTCAATGACGATCACGTTTGATAACAGAGATTTGGGGTCGACCGCGATTCGTACGACATCGAGTTCAAAAGCGGACGGAGTTGTAAATCCCTTGGGATTCCCAACGACAAATCCGCGCAGCTCTCCTTTGCCGGAGAAGGGCGAAAGCTTCACGGCCTTCAGACTTACCGGGGCTCCGACGACTTCGGGGGCGAAGGTTTCAACAGCCCCCTTAACGATCCCGTTAATGCGGGAGGCCATGATGAGGATTCCGCCAAGACCGAGGGCGCCAACAACAGCGACAAGCATGAAGAGTTTTTTCATCAGGAAACTCCTTCCGATAAATTAGGGTGCGCCCATCAGGACTCGAACCTGAAACTACAGCTCCGGAGGCTGTTGTGATATCCGTTTCACTATGGGCGCGGCGATTCTATTCTACTAAATGAATTTGGGCCCTTGACGAGGGAAGCTCTTGAGGCAAGCTATTTATTATGTCTAAACAACTCATGAATCGGCGTTCAAACGGCTGGACCTTTGTATTCAAATTCAAGGTAAGCAACGGAGACCGCTCCATCGAGGCCCTAAAAGTGGTCAGCGCCCCGAAATGGGGACCTTCCTTCCTAGCGGTCCTATTCTTCCTTGGGTCATTCGGCGTGTACTACGCCTACCACCATCCGGTAACCGGCACAGCGGTTGCGGCTTCCATGGGGAACCCCAGTCCCGATCAAACAGCCGTCATGAAGGAAATTGAGGATGCTCAGATCAAACGGGATTATGAAGCGATGCTCCGCGAGATGGACGCACGGGAAAACGAAGCGATACACGGGGGCACCGATGTCATTACGCCCTTAAATGTACGCGATCCGTCCTCGCTCGTGATGGGACCGGGTCTTTAACCCTGTTTTTGGTAAAGAATTTCGTCGGGGGAAGGGTTTTCGCCAGAGAACGCCTCTCCTGGTTCCCGACAGGAAGAAAGTTTTAGAAGCGCCTGACTTAAGAGCCGTCGACAGGGATAAGCTCCCCCCGCGGGTCTTTAGGAGCATACCGATGCACCTTCAGCACTCCCCCCGGGTTCACCGTATCAGTCGTGAAGGACCTACGGATCGTGCCAAGCTGCCCGTAGACCACATCACCAGGACAGTCGGTCGGATTGTAATCGCGGTGTCCTTTATAAGTGACGGCCTTGATGCCGTAACGCGACATCAACCAGCGCCCAAGTCGTTTTATTGATTCCTTTTGTTCCTTGGTTAAGCTGTGATTTTTTGGGGGATGATGATTGCCCATGAGGGAGATTCCGACATTCCCGTCATTCTCCCCCCGCGCATGCGCCCCGCCAACCCCTTCGGGGCGGCCTTGAAAGATCCGGCCCGAGGCATCAATCAGGAAGTGGTAGCCGATGTCCTTCCATCCCCGGCCGTTCTGATGAAAATCCTGAATGATACGTACTTCATTCTTTGAGTCTTCAAGACTCATCGGGCGCCGGCCTTGCGTGTGATGCTGGGTGAAGCGATAGGGTTTATGAGCGGACCAGCCCGAACGGGGAGGTTTTGCGCCCCACTGATTCCGGGAAATAATCGCTGGTTTCTCAACGGCGGGTTCGCCTTCCGGCGGCGCGGGAGCGGCTTCTCCACCGGATTCTTCAGCAGAGGCGGCGCTTAGGGGAACCGCTTCAATCGTGTAAATTTCAAGGAGGGAAAGACACAGGGCCGTAATCAGCGGACCGAGGATAAACCCAAGAAAGCCCAAAAATTTGATCCCGCCGAGAACGCTGAAGAACACAAGGAGTGTGTGGAGTTTGGTCCTGCCGCCTATTACCA
>JBFIEP010000362.1:0-3699 GCA_041603335.1 Elusimicrobiota bacterium
GACAAGCAGTTCGTCCGCGACTATCTCGAAACTACCGGCTGGGACAAAAATCCACCTGCGCCACGACTATCGGACGACGTAATTTCCGGAACAATCGCACGTTATCATGAAGCACTCGAGAGGCTGACACAATGAACGCAACTACTCCCGCACGCGGAAGCGCTGGAAGAACAGCCCCTGAGCCTCCCATGACACTCATTGAAATCGCGCCCACCGTGGGGACCTCCGACGCGATCGGAGAATCCACGTTACGTCAGCTCCCCCTACTGGGGATTACGGGCATTCGGGAAGTACGCGTTTCAAAACTCTATTCGATCACCGGAAAATACAACGCCTCAAGCATCACAAAGATTTCCCGCGAACTTCTAACCGATCCCATCACTCAGGAATACCGCCTGGAAAAATCATCATCTTCAGCGGCATTCATCATGGGTTCCCATCACCGCGTGGAGATCTGGCTGAAAGAAAGCGTTTCCGATCCCGTTGGAGAAAGCACGCAGCGTGCGATCATCTCTTTAAATCTCGCCGAACCTATTCGCGTAAGAACCGGCCGGGCGTTCCACTTCATCGGACGGCTTACGAAAGCGCAGGTCGATAAGATTGTCGATAAATTACTCTCCAACCCTGTTATCCATTCAACGAAGGTGACCCAGCAATGACTACCGCGACGAAATCAAAACCTACCGCCAATGGATCATCAAACAGCTCTCCCGACACCCAGGCACCGGCATGGCCTCTGTGGTCGTCGCTCAGCCAAAACGCACTTAAGGATCTCGATGCGGTTCAAGGCTGGTCTCTCAACGCCGATGAGTTAAAAGCCATTCAGAGCTACTTTAAGAAGCTAAAGCGGGAACCCACCCATACGGAAATTGAGACCCTCGCGCAAACATGGTCGGAACACTGCAAACACAAGACTTTCACGAGTGCCATCCGCTACAAAGAGGGCCGATCCACCAAACGCTTTAAAAACCTTTTAAAAGAAACGATCAAGGAACCCACCAAGAAACTCAAAAAAAAGTGGTGCCTCTCCGTCTTTGAAGATAATGCCGGGATCATCGCCTTCGACAAAAAGTGGGCCCTCGCTTTCAAAGTAGAAACCCACAACCACCCCTGCGCCGTTGAACCCTACGGCGGCGCGGAAACGGGCGTCGGCGGCGTCATCCGCGACATCTTGGGTGCAGGGTTAGGTGCAAAGCCGGTCATGAATACCGATGTCTTTTGCTTTTGCCCTCCGGACCATGATGGAGAACTTCCAGAAGGTACGCTTCACCCGCGCCGAACAATGACAAGTGTCGTTGAAGGAGTTCGGGATTACGGAAATCGGATGGGCATTCCGACAGCTGCGGGTGCTATTTGGTTCGATGAAGCCTACAAGATGAATCCACTCGTTTTTGTTGGAACCGTCGGCCTCATGCCTCGAACCGCCGTGAAGAAAAGCATTCACCCCGGCGATCTCATCGTTGCCGTAGGCGGAAAAACGGGACGCGACGGACTTCACGGCGCAACCTTCTCCTCAGCTTCAATCGATGACAATACGTCGACAAGCGCAGTACAGGTAGGACACGCGATCGAAGAAAAACGCCTCCTTGACGCACTGCTTCAAGCCCGCGACAAAGGACTCTACCGCGGTCTCACCGACTGCGGTGCGGGAGGTTTTTCATCGGCGATTGGGGAAATGGCATCCCTCTCGGGCCGCAAAGGCGGCGCCTGCGTACGCCTTGAAGGAGCAGCACTCAAGACGACCAATCTATCTCCCTGGGAAATTTGGGTCTCGGAATCCCAAGAGCGCATGGTACTCGCCGTACCAAAAAAGAATTTAAAAGCGCTCGAAGCAGTGTTTGAGAAAGAAGGCTCGGGGGTCTGCACCCTAGGCGAGTTCACAAACACGGGCCGTCTTGAAGTCTCGTTTGGAGAGGAAACCCTTGTTGACCTGGATCTAAAATTCCTCCATGACGGCAATCCCACCCGAGAGCGCGAAGCCTCCTTCACGCCGCCGGCGAAAAATCTTCCCAAGAAGATGAAGCGCAATGATGACAAAAACAGAGTCTCGGAAATTCTCCATTGGTCGCTCGCCCATCTCAATGTCTGCAGCCGGGAATGGGTGATCCGCCAATACGACCACGAAGTCCTGGGCGGAACTGTCATTAAGCCGCTGCACGGCCTGCATCATGACGGCCCCGGAGACGCACCTGTATGGTGGCCCGGCATTGTAACGGGCGAGACGGAAAACTTCAAAGGGTTTACCGTCGGTCACGGCCTGAACCCTAATTACGGGAAGCAGGATCCCTACGCGATGGCACTCTCGGCAATCGACGAAGCTCTCGGGAATCTCGTTTGCGTCGGCGGCGACCCCACAAAGGCCGCCCTTCTGGACAATTTCTGCTGGGGCGATGTTGACGATCCTCAGCAACTCGGGGGACTCGTACGGGCAGCCCTCGGATGCAAGGATGGGGCGCTAGGATTCCAAACCCCGTTTATCTCCGGAAAAGACAGCATGCACAACGTCTTCACCGATGCGACAGGCAAAAAACACTCGATCCCCGGGACACTTTTAATCTCGGCGATCGCTCCTGTAGACGATATCCGCAAGGCCGTCACGATGGACCTAAAGGCCCCCAACAATCCGATCTTCCTCGTCGGGGCGACCGATGAGAGCTTCGGCGGCTCTCTCTATGAGCAATGGAAAGGGAAGCCCCAAGGGGCGGTCCCGCTTGTAAACATTAAAGCGGCTAAAAAAGTGCTCTGGACACTCAGCGCGGCCATTGGCAAGGGTCTGGTCCTTGCCGCACACAATCTGAGCGAAGGCGGACTTGCTGTCGCGGCCGCCGAAATGTCGTTCTCCGGAGAAGTCAGCATCGACATCGACCTCGACAACGTAACCCGCTCGAAGAATGTTCTCGATAACGTATCGGTGCTGTTCACAGAATCGCCCAGCCGATTCCTACTTGAGGTTTCAGCCGAGAACGAAAAAGCCTTTATGAAGGCGATGCGGGGCGTGCCCGTTTGCAAGGTCGGGTCCACGATCTCAAATCCAGTGCTGCGAATCACAGCCCTTGATGGGACGCGGCTTATAGAAGAAAGCGTTGCCGCCCTCAAAGAATCATGGCAATCGACTTTGCCGCACATGCTCGAAGGCAATCCGCTCGACAACAAGAGGAAGCCATGAAAAAACCCAAGGTTCTAATTCTTCGCACCGCTGGAACCAACTGCGACATCGAAACCGCGACCGCGTTAAAAATGGCAGACGCCTCACCGGAACTGGTTCATATCACCGAATTAGCGTCAAAGAAGAAAAGTATTTTTGACTATTCCATGGTTGTCATCCCGGGCGGCTTCTCTTACGGCGATGACATTGCGGCCGGGAAAATTCTAGCCAATGAAATCAAGGCCCGTGTCGAAGATTTACGCGGCTTCGTTCGCAGCGGGCGGCCCGTCATTGGAATCTGCAACGGCTTTCAAGTTCTTGTGAAAATGGGCCTGCTTCCCCACAGCCCGACAGGAGAGCAAACCGCGTCACTCACCATCAACGATTCGAATAAATTTGAAACGCGATGGGTTCGCCTGCGCATAAACCTCCAATGCGGGTCCCTATTCACGCAGGGACTCCCTGAAATGATTGAGCTTCCCGTCGCTCACGGCGAAGGAAAATTCGTAGTCAAATCGCCGCGGGTTCTGGAATCGCTTAAAAAATCCCGGTCC
>JBFIEP010000363.1:0-3693 GCA_041603335.1 Elusimicrobiota bacterium
GCCTGGACTCCGACTACGCTGGTGAGTTCCATGTTTTTGCACGGCGGGTGGATGCATATGCTGGGCAATGTCTGGACGCTTTGGATCTTCGGAGACAACGTTGAAGATCGGTTGGGTCATTTTCGTTATCTCGCCTTCTACTTTTTTTGCGGCGTCATGGCGGGTGCCGGGCACCTCATGGCAAATTTGGGATCTCCGATTCCCACTATAGGGGCTAGCGGGGCCATCGCCGGGGTGATGGGGGCGTACTTCATGTTGTTTCCCCGTGCGAAGGTGTTGACGCTTTTTATAATCGTTATTTTTCCGCTTTGGTTCGAAATCCCGGCTTTCCTCTACTTGGGGTTCTGGTTTTATACCCAACTGCGCAGCGGAATAGGAGGCCTCGGTCCCGAGGTGGCGTCGATTGCCTGGTGGGCTCATATCGGTGGGTTCGCCGCCGGGATTTATTTCGCTCTCCGTTTCGTTAAGCCCAAGAAGCGACAACCTAGGTCTTAGGACTCTCCTTCCGGAAGGGCCGTTCGGGATAAAATACTTCTCGGCGCCCTGACCGTTCGGGCGGGAGGTAGTTCATGTTCCGACACACTTTGTCGGTCGTTTTATCCCTATTTTTAGCTGTCCCCCCGGCAATTGCCGGGTCGGCACTCAGGCAGCTCCACTCCCTCGCAGGCGTCTCCCCCGCCGGTCTCGTCTACGACGGAGCCAGCCATCAATACGGAAAACTTTCCTCCGCGGAGGCGTTGCGTGAGGCGAAGAATCTTCTCGCGCACGGCACGCCCCAGCTGGACGGCGGTGAGATATGGCCTTTCCATTTTAAATTCCGCGATGGCGGTGACGCCATGGCCCAGGGGGCCGGGCTCGAAGGGTTTGTTTACGCTGAGCGCGAGATCGCGCGGACTAAGGGGACAGACCAAATTGTCCACCATGTCGATGACTATGTGAGATACCTGAATGCCTTGCTGGCCCCCGTTTCATGGGCGGAGGATGCCCGACAGGAGATTCAGCGCATTGATGGCGCGATCTCCGATCCTGCCGCCAAGTACGAAGCGCTGATGACCTTTGTTCGCGATTATACTGCGCAGCTCAAGAAAGGAATAAAAAAAGCCGATCGGGCGGCCTGGGTCCGGTCCGCGCGCATCTACGAGTTCTTCCCCCGTGCCTACAATTTAGAGGGAAAGCGGGAGTCGCGAGGATCTTGGGATGCCATGTCGCAGAAAAAAGATTTCTTCAATGATTTCCGCGACCAGGATATTCTCGATATCAAAAAACGCGGCTTCAACACGTTATGGGTGATGGGAATATTTCCGATTGGGAAACGCGGCCAGGGCGGGACTGCCGGAGGCTCGCCCTATTCCATCGGAGATCACGAAGGCATTCATAAAGATCTCGGCTCTCCTGAATCGTTTGGGAAATTCGTGGCGCACGCCCACCGTTTGGGCATGCGGGTCATCATCGACTTTGTTCCCAACCACACCTCGATGGATTCCAAGATGCTCAAAGAGAATCCGGAATTTTTTGTCCACCGGGATGCAGGGCAGGGTGAAACGCCTTACGGATATTTTGATCATACCGATCCCAATACCGGAAAAAAACTCTGGGTCCGCCATGGCGGCTACGATTCCTACGGGTCCCGCGCCTATTGGGAAGATACAACCCAGGTCGATTATTCCAACCCGCAGCTGCGGCGTCACATGATCGGAGTGGTATCGCGATGGGTCGAGCGATTTAATGTTGATGGGTTCCGCGTGGACATGGCGTATCAGGTTACCAATGCTTACTTCAATAAAAACTGGGCCGGGGAGATGGGCGGTCCGCCCCCGCGCCGGGAATTCCTTGAAGAACTGATTACCGAAGTAAAAGCGCGCTATCCCGGAACGGCTTTTCTCGCCGAGGGTTATGACCGGTTTGATGATCAATCGAAGGCGGGGTTCGATCTCATCGACAGTAAAAACGACATCGGCCGCCCCGGCGGTCATAAGGGTTGGTACGACTCCATGACGAGCCGGGATCCCGGCCGTATCCGCGAAGCGATTCGAAGGCAGGCGTACCTTGATTGGCAGGACGGCGGCATGTCGCAGGTGACCTTCATTGGAAACCATGACGAGCCTGCACCCGCGCGGGCACTCGGGAAATGGATGGCCGGGTCTTCGTTTTTAACCCTGATGATGAAGGGCGCGACGCTGTTTTACGGTTCTCAAGAGATCGGTTTTGATGCGGCCGTGCCGCACGAACATAAGTCGATCCCTTTTAGCGTCCCTGTGAAGGTCGATTGGGAAAACGCCGACCCCGATACAACACGGTTCTACAATGAAGCGTTCCGTTATGCGACAGCGGCTCATGCGGCTTTGGGTGAGACTGAGACGATTCCATTGCCCTTGGAAGGCTGGCCCCGTTGGACGGGTTATCTGCTTAAATCGAAATCTCCTAATGGGCTTCGCGCTTTAGCTGTGATCGCTAATCCGACGGATCATTCCGTGGATGTTTCTTTTGAAATTCCGGAGCTTGGAATATCGCATTCTCAAACGTTGGAAGCGTATGGGTATGCGTCTGTGCAGTTTTAACGGAGTTTCGCTCCCCCCAGCTCCCGCGCCCCCGTGGGGGGCTTTGGGGGGTCCCTAAACAAGAATTAATTTAAATTTCTTTAGGAGAGGGCCCAACCTCCCTCAGCGTCGAAGACCCTGAGCGTAGCTCAGGTGCGAGGGCGGGAGTAGGGTGAGCGAAGTCTGTTAACTCCGTCCGCCCAAGTGAAAAATACCGGTACGTTCCGAAGTCGGTAGAAAAGCTCGCTGACCGCTAGCGAGCGCGCTTGTGATTAATGAAAATACCGGGCCAAGAATTGCCTTTTGGTTTGACGATTCCTGAACCTCGGTGAAAAGTCCCCCCGTTAAGGTGACTGAGAACGCCGACAGCAGTTCCTTCTTGAGGGCGTCGGCCATTGTTCCGTAGCGGGAGACGGGAAGGCCGAACAGGCGAAACTCGAGTTCCTCCGGGTGTTCCACGTGCCCTGCGCCGGCGAGAACAACCGCCTTGCCCCCTTCGGGCAATTTCGCTTTTAAAATGGATGCCATGTCGGCGTTGCGTTCCTGGAGCGCGACTTCGGCGACTGATTCGTTAAAGCCTTTCTCGTAGCGTGTGTCGGCGTCTTGAACCTGTTTCCCCAAATTCATGTTAAAGGTCATGGGTGCGCGTCCGGTACGTGCGGCGGCAAGGCCGGCGACCCGCCGTCCCCATTGATCGAGAGGGCGTCCAAGGGCTGCGACGCGAACGCCCAAGCGTTTGGCTTCTTTGAGCAGCTCTTTAAATTCTTGGGACCGTCCGGGTGAAAACGAGAGAGCGTCCATGGGAACATCCGCATCCTGGTTGTTGAGGTAATGGTCGACGGTTTCTTGGCTGAAGGTTTTGAGTCCTTCAATTCCCACGACTTCGACGCCGGCGAGCTGCATCCGTTCAAGATTGGCCGTGACGGTTTTTACAGAGGAGAGTGAAGAATGGCTTTCACCGAGCAGCATTACATCGGTTTTGGAGAAAATTTCTTCTACCGGAATCTGAGGCTGCGTCTGTTGATTTTCGATGACGCGTGTTTGAAGGTCTGCCATCGCTTGCGGACCTTTGGAGAGAAGTCCTCTCGCTTCGACGTTGGGGAGTTCAACCGTATCGACTGTCGGTAAGACGCCGTCGAGCGAGACGCTTGTGGAA
>JBFIEP010000364.1:0-3677 GCA_041603335.1 Elusimicrobiota bacterium
GGACTACGAAGTGCGGCACTCCCGTATCGGCGCGGTTTACGGAAATTGTTTCAATGTCGGGCATGTTGACTAGCGCGCGTTCATGGCCGATAATTTTTGCCGATAGAGTTCCGGCATTCGTGTCCATTGAGAGTGCCTTCCCTGTCCAGCCCGCGTTATGGAGCCACCATGCCGCGCACCGCATCCCATTTCCGCAAAAAGCTTTAGAGCCGTCGGCGTTGTAGTAGATAACCTTCGGGATTTTGGCTTTAGAGACCACCAGCAGTCCGTCTGCGCCTACCGATTCTCGCCGCGGACAAAGCTTCCGGGCAAGGACCGGCCACGAAGCTTTTCGCCGGGTCCCGTCGATAAGGATGAAATCGTTCCCCGCCCCTGAGAGCTTGGTGAACTTCATGGATTGCCTATCAGACGTTTAAGCATTGCGCGTGCGGTTTTTGCGACAAACGGGTCTTTTCGCCCGGCGGTGGCCGCAACGACAAGATCGGCGCTGGCTTGCTCCCGCTTATCGCTTCGTAAATAGACCGAAGCACGAAGCCAGCGAGCGAGCGCATGATCCTTGTCTCCGCTGAGAACGAGTTGGGCTGTCGAAAAGGCCGCGTCCAGGTCGTTGTCTTCAAGTTCCCACAGGCCGCGCTGTAGGAGAACGTCCTCGCGCCCGGGGTTGTGGAGAATCGCGGCGGCGATGTGTTCCCGGGACTGTGCGGAGTGTCCTAGAACCCTTTTAACGCGCGCGAGGGCTACGAGGGAATCGGTTGTTTCTGAAATGGCAACAGATTTCTCAAAGGCTGCTGCCGCTTTTTTGAAATCGCGCTGTTCCGAGAGGACTTGGCCGTATTCCAGCCAAAGCGAGGCATTCTTGTCCCACCCTTTTTCCGAGAGGGCTCGTTCGAAATGCGATTTCGACGCCCTGAGATTTCCCTGAGCACGGAATATCTCGGCAATCCCGCGGTTGGATACGGCGTTGTTCGGATGGATTTTTAGAACCCGGCGGTAATAGGGCATCGCGCGATCATCGAGTCCGGTTCTGTGCAAAACGGTGGCAAGCTCTGTCAGGAGATTGAGGTCTTTCGGGTATAGCCCTTCCGCGAGCTGGAATACTTGGAGCGACCGACCCAATTCTCCGCTCAAGCGGAGGCTTCTGCCTAAAAGCAAATAGGCGCGCGGGCGGGCAAAGCGGGGAAGTTCGGAAATCGACTGCCCGGACAGGGCGGCAATAACCGATACGTATTCCCCTTTGGAAACCTCTGCCGTCAAGCGATCAAGGCGCTGGTGAATTTCCGTCCGGCGCCCCAGTCCGGAGCATCCGGCAAGCAGCAGGACGAGGACCGGAGCCAGGCGTCTCATTGCGACCTTTCCCAGCGGGGCCAGAGTCCCGGCAGGGACCGGAGAATATAATTTTCCTTCGCAGCGTCAAGTTGTTGGCGGGCCGCGCGCATGCCGCGTTCCATGACGTCGATGGCGCGGGAGACGTCGTAGTAAGAGACCTGGCCGACGGCGGGCTCAATAAGAAAGTCAGCCTCCCGGCGCTGCTGCCGCGAGAGAATTGCGCCGCGGATATCGATTACCTGCTCCAGCGCGCCCAGGACGTTGGTTGGAGTTTGGTTGGAATAGTCTCCCTCCGTTACGCTGGCGAGAGTCCAGTCGGCACCAAGCAGCTTCGCGGCGTCTACGGGGACGTAATCAACAACTCCTCCATCAACCAGGTAGCGGTGTCGGTATAAAACCGGTTTAAAAATTCCGGGCATGTTCATCGAGGCGCGAACGGCGGGTGCGAGAGGACCGTCCCGGAAAATAATTTTTTCTCCCGTTGAGATATCCATCGCGACACAGGCAAAGGGTGTTTTTAGTTCGTGAAAGTTCCGGTCTCCGAGTCCGTCATTGAGCATTTTCTCAAGGGGAGCGCTTGAAAGCAGTTGGTCGTTGAGAATTAAGCTGATTAACCGGATCGTGTTGAAATTGCTCCCGGAGTTCATGCGCATCCCCGATCCGATTTCCCACATCCTTTCCATGCTGTAGCCGCCGGCATAAAAAGAGCCCACGACCGCGCCCATGGATGTTCCGGATACAACATCGACCGGAAATCCCGCATCGGTGAGAACCTGGATGACGCCGATATGCGCCAATCCCCGAACCGAGCCGGCGGATAAAACCAGGCCGACGCGAGGACGTTCCCCGGGGGCCAGGGTGCGGACCTGTCTCCAGAGGTGGTCGCGCAGGAGGGAGTCGGAGGATTGGATTTCCGCGCGCGCGGGCAAGGCAAGGAGCGCGAGGAGGGTCCAAATTCGAATCATGATGGATCCCCGATTGTGCGGCCGATCGCCCGTTCAAGACGTGCGCGCGATAAGAGGTGCTCTGTAACGGCTTCCAGAAAGCGCCACTGGGCGCGAAGTACGCTGGTTGCCCCGTCGAGCCCTGCCGATGTGCCGGCGGCATCATACAGACGGCGCAGTTCGCGGAATTCCTTCTCGCGCTCTAGCCATTCGCCGGCCCAGAATTGAAGATTCTGATGGGCCTTGCGAACTTCAAGGTGGACGGTGTCTCGAAGTTCGGAGCGTCGGATTTCACCCTGGCGCTGTTCCGCGACGCGCTGTCTGTGTTGGGTCCAGAAATTGAGAGCGAATGGAAGGCGTACTGCCACGGTCGCGTCCCAATTGTTTTGCCGCAGGGGGAACTTCTCCCCTACGATTTCGTAGTCGACGCCCAGGACAACTGTTGGGATGCGCCGGCCGAGAGCGAGGTTCACGGCAATGGCGTCCATTTGAGAGCGGTACGTTCTGGACTGGAGTTCGGGTCGGAGTTCGGTTGACCAGATTAAGGCCTTTTGAAGGTCGATGTCGACTGATTGCGTTTCAAGCTTCCCGACGACTTTGATGGGCGTATCGAGTTCGCGGTTAAGGCCTTTGAGAAAGTCGAGCCGTGCCAGTTCCAATCGCCTTCGGGCGTCGGATGCCGATGTCCGGAGATCCGCCCTAACCACCGCGGCCGTGAATGATTTTGATCGATCGGTTAATTTTATACGGGTTTGGAGTTCTTCGGCTGCATCAACAACGGCCTGGGCAAGCAAAAAGCGGTAGAAGTTTTGCTTTATCCGATACGCGAGATCCAGTTTGGCTGTTTGGTGTTTGGACCGGGCGCGCTTAAGAGCTGTTTGGGCCAAACGGAAGGTGTTGATATTTCTTCGGCCTGCGTACAAGGGTATGGAGGCGTATGCCTGGCCCGAGAAGAAATTGTCGTTGTTGGATGGGAATAATAGATTTGTTCCGAAGTCGGGCCGTAGCGAAAAAGCGCGTCTTGCGCGAAAGCGCGTCGCCGAGCCCTGGAGTCCGACTTCAGGGAAGAATAGCATGCGCGCCTCTTTGACGCGCTCTTCGGCGATTTTTACATCCTGCGCGGTGCTTTGGAGAGCGGCGCTGTTGCGTCCTGCCTTGTGGAGGGTTTCTTCCAGGTCGTAAATTTCGACGGCAGACGTTTCCAGAGCCCCGGCCTTCCCGGAGTTTCCGAATAAGAGGGAAAGCGCGAAGAGGGCCCTGAGCACTAGACCGTGAATGCTCGTGTGATGTGGTGAATCTCTTCGCGTAGAGACATGAGGTCTTTGCGAAGGCGGTCGAGGTCTTCGCCTGAAGCGTTTTCAGGGAGCTGCTTAATGCTTTCGTCCATGCGGCCGGCGAGTCTCTCGA
>JBFIEP010000365.1:0-3670 GCA_041603335.1 Elusimicrobiota bacterium
CCTCCGAGCCTTCGGTTGCCGCCGAACTCGAAGGGCGGGTACGCAAATCGCGCAATCGTGTGCGGCGGGCACGCTATTCACTTCGCAAGGCGAAAGCGAGCGGCGATGCGTCCGCGCTGAAAGACGCGCGCGATCGTCTTGCCACGGCAAAAAGAGGGAGTAAGCGGGCTCGCGAAGGATTGAAGGCCGCGATCAAGCGTGGGGATGTTTCCCCCGCTTATTTGGATTCAAAGAGCGGAGTTGCGCGTGCGCTTAATGAAATCCGCCGTACGCGCCGTGCGCTGCGCGAGGCGAAAATGCGCAAAGACAAAGAGGCCATTGAGACGCTTTCAACGCGAATGCTCAAGGCAAAACGCCGCCTCAAAAAAGAACGCATGAAGATGCGGCGAACGCTTTCGAAGGGTCGAGAGAGATCAAAGGGAAAGCGTGGAAAGCGGAACCGAGAACGTTAGGCCGCGCGAACGCCTTTGGAATGAGGGGCCCGGCGCGCTGACCGAGAGTGAATTGCTCGCAGCGCTCCTGGGGACCGGTGCGTTGTCTGAACGCATCCTCCATCGATTTCCCGCCGGCACTCTTTTTAAAGCGGAAGTTTCTGAATTGGCCCGGGTTGAGGGGCTTGGTCCGGCCCGTGCGGCGTCTCTCGCCGCAGCGTTGGAGTTAGGACGCCGCTGTCCCCCCCGAAGTTCGGTTCCGGGTGAGCCGCTGCGGGGTCCGATTGATGTTTGGCGTCGGCTTCCGGATATTCGTGCATCCGAGCGTGAGTGCTTCACCGCGTTTGATTTGGACGCGGCCCATCGCGTGCTGGCGAAGCGTGTTGTATCGATTGGGACTTTAACCGAGAGTCTTGTCCATCCCCGCGAGGTTTTCGCTCCCGCGCTTGAAAGGCGCGCGGCCGCGTTGGTCGTAGCGCACAACCACCCTTCCGGAGACCCTCGGCCCTCGCAAGAGGATCGCGCGGTAACACGCCGGCTTGCGGCAGCGGGACGGCTGCTCGGAATTCCACTGCTCGATCATATTGTTGTATCGGCGCAGCGATGGGAGCGCGTACGGGTTTAGAATTCTTGGTAGGATAGATGTATGGCACGCCGTAAAAAATCTTGGCCGAATCTGATCAAGATCATTCGAGAGATGGTGCGTTCGTGGCCGGCTTCCGCGCAGACGGTCATCGTTTTGCTGTTGTTTGTTTCCGCCGTGGGGTGGGCCGCGTGGGAGAGCCAGGTGATGCGTGCCCGAAAGCTTGTTGAATCGCGAACCGAGATGCGAAAACAACTCGAAGATTACCGAATTCGGCTTTCTAAATTTCGAAGTAGAATCGAAGGGCTTGAGTTGATGGCCGACCGTCAGTATCCGGGCGTGGATGGTGCCAAGCGTTTGTCTAAACTAATCGCCGATGTCCGTGAGGCGAAGCATCTTGGCGCTAAAAAGAAATTCGTGCGGCCGAATGCCCCTTTGCGTTACGAAGCGACCCGGCCGATTCAGCAGGCAATTTTGAAGCACCGCGGGGTTGGCGCTGGATTTTTGGTTGTCGCACGCTTAGGAGAGCCCGAGTTGAGTAAAGCGGTTAACGCGTTTGCGGTGATGCTTGAGTTTTCCGGCCTTACGGCAAAAGTCGCCGAAGCGGAACCAAAAAAAGGAGAACCCGCAGGGGTGAGGGTCTATTCGAGTCCGATGGAGGAGTATTTCATTCCCGACATCGAACCCGGGATTCGAAGGTACTTCCGCGGACCCTATATTTATGAAAAGGTTCCCCAGATGGAACCCGGTGAGATTAAAATTGTGGTAACGGGCGTCCCGTTATTTCTTAAAGACGGGACGGTGCTGATCCAGTGAAGAAAGGATTGGCGCTTACTTTTCTTTTGATTGCCGGCTGCGCGAATCCTGAGAAGGCACTCGAACTCGGACGGACTCAAGAGACCGAAAAACAAATCGCCGCGGCAATAGAGACATACGAAAAGTTTTTAAAGAAGTGGCCCGGGCATGCGGGCGCGGGCGAGGCGACGTTCCGGGTTGGACGTTTGTATGACCGGGAGCGGTCCGATTGCGCCAAGGCGGTACCCCTCTATGAACACTCAGCCCGTCTCGGGGGACCCTGGGGAGAGCGTGCCCTCGCGGCTCTGTTATCCTGTCCTGATTTTTTCCCCCTTCCCCCCAGAGCGAAGTGGACCTTTGTCGATACGCTCTCGGGAGGTGAGAACATGCGCCTTGAGGTGCGTATTGTCCGTTCCAGCGGCGGGATCCGCGGCCTTATGAAGGGATCATTTTTTGCCGGGGAAACCCGGTTCCGGGATGACAAGCGGGAAGTGGTAAAAGAAGATTGGGGCATCTGGGAAGAGAAGGACGGCGGCCGAAAGCCGATTCTGCGATTTCCGTTCCAGAAAGGACACTCCTGGACTGCGTCCGAGAACGGCAGCTCCGTTCGGTATGATGTTGTCGCCGATGGTTTGACCGTTGAGGTGAAGGCCGGGAAATTTACAGGATGCCTCAAGGTCAAGTCGCGTACCGCCGGATTTCCTTCCTGGGTATTCGATTACTACTGCCCCGGGGTGGGACGCATCAAAACCAGCGTCGGTGCCCCCGGCGTTGAAAACCCCAATACGGAACTGGCGTCCTACACGTTCCCCTCCCTACCCACAAAAAATAAGTGAAGGATTGGAAAATAATGTTCCGACGGCTTGAAGGATCTCTGGGGATGTGGATCATTTTTTTACTGGCATTAGTTGTGCGTCTGGCGTTTGTTTTTCAAATCCGTCACCATCCCCTTTTCGAGTTTCCAATTATTGATGCACTCTCTTACGATCAGTGGGCGAAAGTCATCCTGTCAGGTGATTGGCTGGGAAAGGAGGTGTTTTATCAAGATCCATCCTACCCATATTTCCTTGCCGTCTTTTACGGAATTTTCGGCGATAGTCGAATCGTATTAGGATGTTTCCAAGCGTTCGTAGATGCAGTAGGTGTTGTCTTGTTGCAGCGTGTTGGGACGCACGCATTTTCCAATAAGGTCGGATTTCTTTCTGGACTGTTTGCGGCCTTCTACGGCCTTTCTGTGTTCTATGTTGCCTTCTTCGAAAAAACGACGTTTGGCATTTTTATCAGTATCTTTCTTCTGTTTTCCCTCGTTAATGCCGTTGATCGTAAGCCGTCGATAACATCCTATTTGAAATTGGGAGTATTGCTCGGCCTGGCCATTCTTATTCGCGGAAATTTTTTACTGCTTTCTCCTGTAGTTGCAGGATGGGTGGCTTGGATTAATCGATCACAGGGTCTTAAAACCGGGTTGCGTCTTATCACCGCGTTGACTGCAGGAACTCTCCTTGTCGTCCTCCCCGTAACCCTGCGCAATTACGTTGTGAGTGGAGACTTTGTGTTGACGACATCGCAAGCGGGCTGGAATTTTTATATTGGAAATTCTCCCAATAGTTCAGGCCGACTCGAGCCCGTTTTGGGAGTTCCGAATACGCCGCTTTTTGAAGAGACCGGCAACCGTCGTCTAGCGGAGAAAGACGAAGGTCGTTCTCTACAACCGTCGGAGGTTTCGCGTTACTGGTTCAAAAAAGGACTTTCCTTTATTCGGGAGAATCCTCGTGGATATCTGCGTCTGCAGGCGCGGAAAATATTTTATGCGGCTAATGTTTATGAAATTCCCGACACCTATAACTATTATTTTTTTAGA
>JBFIEP010000366.1:0-3670 GCA_041603335.1 Elusimicrobiota bacterium
GTTCGCTGCAGGAAATGGAATTTGCGGCCAAAAAGCTCGCGGCGCCCTTTTTTAAAGGACGCCGCGTACGTTTAATCGGATTTAGCGTTAGCCGGCTCGTGCCGCCCGAAATCCTGCTTCCCTTAGGGGACTAGCGCCGCCTTAAGATCTTCTTTCTTAAGATCCTTCTTATTGAAGTAAGCTTCGGCACCAAGATTGATCGCTTCAGCCCGGATGAGCTCATCACTTTCGCCGGTGATAACAACGATGGGCGTATTAGGACATTCCTCTCGAAATTTCGCCAAGGTGCCCAGGCCAAGACTGTCGTCTAAAGTGAGGTCCAGAAGCACTCGATCAACGCCGACGCGCGCAGCCTCCACACCTGCAGATAAGGTAGAGGCACGTTCCAATTGGATGTCGCCCCCGATATCGCGAATCATCGCCGCTAAGCGCTGGGCCTCGACGTCAACGTCCTCGACGATCAGAACTTTCACAGGGCGGCGGCTCGGTCTCCCTGGGCTTCTTTCACGTACGGTTTAGGCGCCTCGGCACCCTCAGGGGTTCCGAGCTCCGCATCGTAGTAATCGAGACCGGAATGATCAATGACTTCTTCTCCCTGGAGCAAACGCAGCGTGTTTGAGAACTTCATGTGCTGGACAAACAAGTCATGCTCCGGCTCGAGGTCGGGTCTGGCTTGGGGTGCCTTGAAGTAGAATGATAGCCACTCTTGAATTCCCTTAAGGCCCGACCGCTTTGCAAGATCAAGGAAAAGCACCAGGTCTAAAACGAGAGGTGCCGCGAGGATCGAATCCCGGCAGAGGAAGTTGATTTTGATCTGCATCGGCATATCGAGCCAACCGGTGATATCGATATTGTCCCAGCCTTCTTTTTCGTCGCCGCGGGGAGGATAGTACTCGATGCGGACCTTGTGGAAATATTTTCCGTATAGTTCCGGGTACTTTTTCGTATCAAGACAGGCATCCAATACGGATGTTTTTGTCTTTTCCTTTGATAGGAAGGACCCCGGATCGTCGAGAACTTCACCGTCCCGATTCCCAAGAATGTTGGTTGAGTACCAACCCGCCAGCCCGAGCATCCGGGTCTTCAGAGCAGGCGCAAGCACCGTCTTCATCATGGTCTGACCGGTCTTAAAATCCTTTCCGCAGATCGGCACGTTGTTTTTTTCCGCTAATTCAACAAGCGCGGGGAAGTCCGCCGAAAGATTCGGCGCACCGTTTGCATAGGGAACACCGGACTTGATCGCGGCATATGCGTAAATCGACGAGGGCGGAATTTCCTTACAATTGTCGCGCAAGCCTTGCTCGAAAGCGTCAATCGTCTCGTGAACCTTGGTTTTCTCCATGAAAACCTCGGTTGACCCGCACCAGATCATAACGAGGCGATCGCAATTATTGTTTTGCTTGAATAACTCGATGTCCTTGATAAGCTGTTCGGCAAGGTCCATCTTGTTTTTTCCGGTTTTCTGCTGTTTGGCCTTCAAATTAACAACATAGCTTTGGTCAAACACCGCAGGCATCGGCACAATTGCTTCGAGTTCTTTCTTAATGGGTTTAATCTGGTCTTCGCGCAGTACGCCGGCGTTCATCGCAGAGTCCCACATCGTATCTTCAAAAATATCCCAACCACCGAATACAAGACTGTCTAAGTCCGATAGCGGAACGAAATCCTTAATGAGCGGGTTGCGATTTTCATAGCGCTTTCCAAGACGGATGCGCTGAAGTTGGGAGAGAGACCCTTTCGGGGTCGCTAGACCTTTTTTGATGAGCTCAACACCGGCGATAAAGGTGCTGGCAACGGCTCCCATTCCTGGGATCAAAATACCGAGTTTCCCCTCGGCTGGCTGGATGGTGCGTTTCGTCATAAAATTCTCCTTGTCGACGGATCATTCTACCAAATCCTGGGGAAATCAGGTTGCCTGAGAACGGCCGAATTTAGGACAATAGACCCATCTCGGGCCTAGGCCCTCAGGAGAATCGAATGAAGCTCACCGCCTTCCTATTCTCGTTGTTTTTCATCGCCGCCTCGGCGGCGCCCGTCGCCTATACGGAATTAGCCTTGGAAGAGGCTAAAACAGGCAATATGGAGGCATTACTCCCTGCCGCCGCCCTGGCTGTCAATGTCACCGGAAAAGCCGCCGCTGCGAACGTCCGTTGTGATGCCCGTCTTAAATGGCAATCAAGCGGATATCACAATCGCTGCCCCTACAAACGGGTGGTCACCGGAGTTCAGGTACTCGATGGAAATTTGGCCGTTCTGACGTGTGCGGAAGTGGAAGTTACCTGCCGCTAACCCTAGTCGTAAGGCAGAAGCACAAACGAGTGGTCGACCACGTCCTCATCTTCCGGGGGCGATAGGGGTACGTGCAGTAAAGGGGACTGTAGAAACAATCGGTAGGAATCCATTCGCCGATGTTTCGCTTGGTCTCTAAACGGGACGGCGGATTCTTCAACATAGTCCCCGCTGTACTTCCGGTGCTTGAGTTTCATTTGATAGGCGATCCCGGACTTAATCAGGCGCACCCGATATCGTCCCTTTGAATCGGTTTTCCCAAGGACTGATTTCCCTCCGGATTTTGCACGAAATTGAAGCCGCACCCCCGGGATCGGTTTTAATGAAACAAGGTCATAGACTTCGCCTGAAACCGTCCAATGGGTATCCGCTTTGTGATCGGGATCCTTCGGCGGAGCCGGAGGGGAGTCACTAGACACCGACATGACGCCTACGCGCGAACTTTTTGAAGGCAGAGGCGTATAGCGGGCCGGATTTACTTTTTTATCTTCCTCCGCCTCCTGTTGTTTATTTTGTTGTGCAAAAAGTTTTTCCTCGGCCGCGCGGGCTTCATTGTTTATTTTTTCCTTCCTGGCTCTCTCTCCCGCCTGATGACGTTGGAATTTAAACCCTCCGAAAAGAATGGCGAGTCCCAGAACCATCCAAAGGGCGGCATTAAATCGATTCTCTTTTTTAGCCTTCCCTGGAGTTTCATTTCCGGAGATCCCGTCGAATATTTCCTGGCGGGTCCGGACCTTTAAACAGACGGGACAATTCGCCGCTGAGGCGGGGATATGCTCGTCGCAATCGGAGCATTGTACGTAGGTTTCCATCTTATCGTCGGACCGTAAGAGCCATAAGCTCCTCGACCGACGTCAATCCGCGAAACACCTTCAGCCACCCGGCCCCACGCAAATCCAAGCGACCCGCTTCTCTGACCGCCGCACGAAGTTTCGCCAGATCGCCGCCGTGTTGGGTGATGATGTCGCTCATTTCCTCGTTGAGTGGGAATACTTCAGAAATTCCCACCCGGCCTGCATATCCCGTATTCGTACACGCATCACAACCCTTTGGTCTATAGAGCTGTGTTTTTTCCGGATTTTCCGGGGCACGCAGTCCCGCCTCTTCGCAGGCCCGCTTGAGCAGCTCGGGCTTGGGGACATAAGCCTCTTTACAATTCGCGCATAGCAAACGCACGAGGCGTTGAGCCGCCAATAAACTCAAGCTCGAAGCGACCAAATGGGGCTCGGCCCCCAAATCGATAAGACGGACAACGGCAGAAACGGCATCGTTGGTATGGATGGTTGATAGCACAAGATGACCGGTAAGTGCGGCCCGAAGGCAGGTTTGTGCGGTTTCCAAGTCCCGAATCTCACCGACGAGGATAACATCCGGATCCTGA
>JBFIEP010000367.1:0-3666 GCA_041603335.1 Elusimicrobiota bacterium
ATCGGAACGAGGGTGAGCTCCCAGAAAAGATAAAAAAGGAACAAATCAGTGGCGCAGAAAACGCCGATCATGCCGACTTCAAGGACGAGATACCAGAAGAAGAATTCCTTAACGCGTTCCTTGATGCTAACGGAGTAAATTGCGGCGAGGAAGCAGATGAAGGTCGTTAAAATAATGAGCGGCAGGGACAGTCCGTCAATTCCCATGGAATAGAAGACATTGAAGGTCCCGATCCATTCGTAGCTTTTGACAAACTGCATTTCCCCAACAAGGTTGGGATCAAATTTCCCCAGAAGACACAATGAGACTACGAAGGTCGCAAAGGTCGTGAAAATCGCGGCCCCTCGAATCGCAGCAACTTTATCTTTTGGAATAAAGAGAATGGCAAGTCCCCCAAGAAGGGGAAGGAAGGTAACAAATGAAAGATGTCCCATGTTCTGTTTTTACCTCGAAAGCATGAACGTCGCGTAGACCGCTACAGCCAGCGACACGTAAAGAAGGTATTCCTGCACCTGTCCGCGGACAAGTTTTCGCAGGCCTGAGCCAGCATCCTGTGTGAGGGTTCCGACACCGTCGACGGCACCATCCACAAAAAAGCTGTCTATAAAGTCATGGACAGCCGCGAATGCGCGTACTACGAGCGCCCAGCCGTCAATGAAGATTGCGTCAATAATTTTTGAGTCGATCCAGAAGGCTGCCGCTGCGAGCTTATCGGATAAGTCCACCAGCCATAAGAAGAAATCATCGAAATAATACCGCTTCTCCAGTGTGTCCACCGCCCAGGAGAACTGTTTGCGAAGAGATTTTGCGGTCTCAAGAGATCCGCTGTAAAGTTTATGCGCGAGGCCCACTCCAAAGATGAATACGAAAATTGCCGCCCCGGGCAGCAGGAACGCGGGCGCGTGATGTTTGCCGTGTTGCCCATCAAAATGGACAAGGTGCTCAAAGAGATGGTTGTAGTGAAGGATGCCGCCGGCGAGCAGTGAGAATCCGGCGAGGACCCAAAGCGGGGCTGTCATCGAAGTCGGTGATTCGTGGGCATGTTCGTACTTTTCATTATTCCTAGGAGTTCCGAGGAATGTTAGGACGTACATGCGGGCCATATAAAAAGCGGTAAGACCGGCCGTAAAGACCGCGATAACCCACATTCCGGGACTGTAGGCATAGACATCGTGGAGAATCGCTTCTTTAGACCACCAACCCGATAGAAACGGCATCCCTGCGATGGTTAGGGTTGCGATCCCGACTGTTGTGCCGGTTGCCGGCATGCGTTTAAGGAGCCCCCCCATGTCGCGCATGTCATTTGAATGGACAGCATGGATGACCGATCCTGCGCCGAGAAACAGCAGGGCTTTAAAGAATGCGTGGGTGGTGAGGTGAAAAAGCGCGGACGTGTATCCGTAGACCCCTAGGCCGAGCATCATGTAGCCGAGCTGGGAAATTGTCGAATACGCTAAGACCTTTTTGATGTCATAGGCGGTGACGGCCATCGTTGCGGCGATAAAGGCTGTGAAGAGACCAACCCACGCAGCCGCGCTGAGTGCGGCAGGAGCGGCATTGAAAATGAAGTAGGTGCGGGCGATCAGATAGATGCCGGCCACGACCATAGTCGCCGCGTGGATGAGTGCCGAAACCGGAGTGGGACCTTCCATCGCATCCGGCAGCCAGATGAACAGTGGAAGTTGAGCGGATTTTCCGATCGCGCCGATAAGGAATCCGATGCCAATCGCATTTAAAACGTTGACGGGGATGAGGCCCTTTTCTACCTGATTTCCGATCTGAACAAGGTCGAATGTTCCTGTGTAATAGAATAATAAAAGAAGCCCTACGTAAAAACCGCAGTCGGCAAGCTTCGTGGTCATAAAGGCTTTTTTGCTTGCGTAGGCCGGTCCTGGTTTTTCAAACCAGAATCCAATTAGCAGGTAAGACGACACTCCGACGAGTTCCCAGCAAGCGAACAGTATAAAGACGCTGGAGGAAAGGACCATCCCGAGCATCGCCGAAGTAAAAAACGAAAGGAAGGCGTAATAGCGCTTCTTGCGTTTATCATCGTGCATGTAGCCAAGGGAATAGATTTGAACGAGCAAGCTGACGAGGGTCACAACAAATAGAAGGGTCACGGCAGGGCCGTCGATCAGGACGCCGAGGTAGATTCTTAGCCGGTCTCCCCAAGCGAGCCATGGGAGTTGCTCATAGAGAAAGTAGCCGTTGCCTGGGTCAAGTGCGATGCGGCCGGTCAGTGCTTGGAAGAAGACCACGGATGCGTGGATAAAGCACCATCCCATCGCGGCGATGCCGAGAAACGGCATTTTTGAATCCTTACCCTCTTTCCCTCCGAACAGTATTACGAGGGAGGTGACGAGAGGAATCAGCGGGATGAGGTAAGCGGTTTGGAGCATCTTAGCCTTTGAGCAGATTAAAGTCTTCCGCGTAGATTGTGTTGATATTCCGATAAATCGCGACGACAAGGGCGAGTCCGACTACGGCTTCGGCAGCAGCAACGCCAATGATAAATAACGTCATTACGTTTCCATCCAGCCGGTCAAAATGGAGAAAGCGGTTAAAGGCGACGAGATTAAGATTCGCAGCGTTAAACATGAGTTCAATACCCATTAGAATTCCGATCGTGTTTCGGCGCGTGAGCGCACCAAAGAGTCCAATGCAAAATAAGAGGCCGGCGACAGTTAGATAGGCAGAAAGGGTCATTGCTTCTCCTCTGCCCGCGAGAAGTGGATCGCGCCGATAAGAGCGGCTAGAAGAATTAGGGAAATGAGTTCGAATGGGAGTGCGTAGTCCGACAAGAGCAGGATCCCGATGCCCTCAGTAGTTGGTACCGCAGGCGTTCGGACCATCGTGTTTGAATACGTGCAGAATAAGCGCCAGAGGCCGCAGAACGTCACTCCGGCGATGGCTAGTGCGAGCGGCCATTTTTCGTTGGTCTGAACTGAATGCAGATCGGATTCGCGTCCGGCCAGCATGACAACGAAAAGAACCAGTACCGCGACTCCGGTTACATAAACGACGATCTGGCCTGCGAATAAAAAGTCAGCCCCCAGCGACCCGAACAATCCGGCAACGGCCATTAAGGCGAGTCCAAGCATCAGCGCCGAATGAAGAACGTTGCGCATGAGAACAACGGCTAGGCCGGCACCCAGGGCTACAGCGGAAAGGGAATAGAAAACTATTTGCTCCATCAATAAATAACCCGTTGCTGAACGGTTTGGATCTGAACCTGCCCATCGGGCTTTTTAAACTCTTTTTCCTTACGGTTGAAATACTTGCCGACGAAATCAAATCCTTTTTTCCAGCAGCGCACCATTTCATCGCGTGAGAAGAACGTCAGCTCATAGTCGAGCGAATGCCAAACCGCCTTTGGCTTCGTGGGGCACGCTTCTTCGCAAAGCCGGCAAAAGTTGCATTTCCCGAAATCGATGGAATACCAAGCGACTTTCGCGATTTTTTTCCCGGTTTCTTCGTTTGTGGCGTTTTCAAGCTGGATGCAGTAGGAAGGGCAAGCCTTCACGCAGAGGTTGCATGAAATGCAGGTCTCGGCGTCGAATAAGAGTGCCCCGCGGTATCCTTCGTAAGGAACGAGTTTTTCTGTTGGATACTGAACCGTTGTCGCGGGTTTCAGCATCGTCCTAAACGTGACGGACATCCCTCCGA
>JBFIEP010000368.1:0-3648 GCA_041603335.1 Elusimicrobiota bacterium
AGGCAGCGAGGGCGCGTTTCGGATTTCCCGCGTAGTAAAATGCGTGCCCGGTGAGAATATCATTGGCGGCAGACTCCTCGCTGGGCTGCGCGGGAGCGAGGATTTGATCATTAATGGCAACGACACCGCACACGAATACGGTAGCCGCCGCGATTCTGCATGTCGCGCGTAAAAGGCCTCTCACAATCTGAAGTGTAGCCCCTCGATGTTTCGAGTTGAATAACTTTGTGTTACAGGGAAGAGAAGTCTTTAAGAGCGTCCCGGAAGGCTTCGGGGGCATCCAGGTGAAGCCAATGCCCGACATTCGGCAAAGAGATGCGTTTTAATTCCGGATGGAGTCGTTGGAAGGAGTCGGGTCCTTTTACCCCTTCTCCGTCGATACAAAGCGTCAAATCCAGACGGTCTTTGAGTACCTTGGAGAAATCATAATCCCGGTAGGCCTCAAACGTTGATAGGAAACTCTCCCGCCCGACATCGTCAAGATCGGATAGGACACGGTCCCGCGTCTCTGCGGCGGCCGGTCCGAGAATTTCTTCAAACCAATCCCTGACGAATTTTCGATAATCCTCTATTTCTCCCAGAACCGCGCCCCGGAGATCGCCTGTCGGGTCGACGAGAACAACGGCTTCGGTTCTCTCCGGATGCGCGTGTGCGTAGGCGGCTGCTAAATTTCCACCGAGGCTGTGACCGATGATGAGGACCCGGTCCCAGCGCAGAACGTCCAATTTCGCGTGGAGGGCATCGAGATGTCCCCTGACGGAAAGACCCGGATGACGGGGAAGTTCAAAAATTGCCGTTTCATTATTGGCCGAAAAATATTCGGCGTGGGACCGCCATTGACCCTCACCGCATGCGAGTCCGGGGATAAAAAGGATATTCGTCATTGCAGGCAGTATAGCAGGACTGGACCGAACTCGCGATTCGGGCTATTCTTTCCGCAATGCGCAGCTTACTGCTTCTGTTCACGGTGATCACGTTTTTGGGATGCCGTTCAACGGCCCCGAAGGCGGAGGGCGTGAAGAGGCCTGCGTCATTCTACCGCGGCTTGATTGAGAATGAGTGTTCTGCGACAGGAAGTACCGAAGCAATGAATTGCTGCATCCAATCGGTTAAACAATTGGAGAGACGCGGCATCGATCCGCTGCCGCCCGGGGCGAATCGTTGCGGAAAAGGGTATCGGGTTTGGTCTAAGGGTTGTGAAGGGAGTATGCAATGGTGCAAAAAGCTGCCCTAATCCTTCTTTTGGCGCCGACCGTTTCTTTCGCGCTTCCCTCCTGCGCCGACAAGGTCGATGCCGGCGAACGTACCTCATGCCCCGACTCATGGTTGAAGATCCCGCGCTGGGTCAGTTATCGCGCATCCTCGGAGAGTTCTTTAGGAATTTACGCAAGTTCGGAAACGGCGATGGGACGTGCGGTGGCGCAATGGATCAAAGCAAAGGGTGCTCTTCAAATATATGAAGGCCCGGCGTTTGAGAACCGCGACGGCGTGTCGAAGATCCGGTGGTCGAATGGTTCTGCCGTTCCCGATTCTATTTGGACGTTCGCGATTTCAGTGGGAAAGGACGGAAGCCTGGAAACGATCGCCGTACTCGCTGCGTTAAATTCTCCCATGATCGCTTCTCCCCATCTTACGACGATCGACGCGATTGAGGCCTTAACGGGACTCGATTTTCTCGCCGAACTTCCGGATGCCCGGGAAGGACCGCTTGAAGCCTCTAAAGCACAGCGGTTGTGGGGCTCCCCGGTTCCCCCGCCGAAGCCAACGCCCGCAGCGCCTCCGAAACCTATCGCTAAACCGGCACCGCTTAAAGCGGTTGTGGAGCCTAAGATTCCCACTCAAAAGCCCTCGGATATGTCCGAGTCGGAATGGAAGGCCCAGCAGCATTGGCTTGAGGGTGGAAAGAAAATGGGAGCGGGTGATATGGAAGGGGCGCGCGACGCGTTTACTAAATGTCTTGAGTCCGACGAGAATCGCGGCGACTGTTCGAGCGCGATTATGAGGACGTTCGGGCCGTGATGGATCCTAAAACAATGATCGGGTTGGCAGCGACTCTGGGTCCTATCATAAAGGATCTTGTTTCTAAGAGTGCCGACCCTGAAAAACTCGAAGCCGTTGAGAAAGAACTTAAGCAGTTTGAAGCCCGGATCGGAGAGCGTTTTCTTGCCTTGGAACGGGAAGTCCTCTTCTTAAAAGCCTTTGCCTACGGCGCCCTCGCGCTCGCTCTTACTGCGATGGGTTTCGCGTTCAGTCGTTGATGTAGGCGTAGCGTTTAAGCGCTGCTGCGTAGCCCTTCTCGTTAAACGACGTCATCTTCGTTTTTAACGATCCCAACAGACGGTCCATGAAAAAGAAGCAGATGCCGAAGTTCGCGGGCATTCGCCCGTCGTCGGCGATCGTGAGGTGGTGGATGTCATGAAGTTTACGGACGTTTATAAACCAGGTGCGGGTCAGCGGGTTTTTGTGCATCCAGAAATCCTTCAGATGCATGGCGTCATGCATAATTCCGAAAATCCAGCGGCCCCATAATAGCGCGGTGACGACAAAGACCGCTTGGTACATCCATGCGATCTGCAGGGCATACGAGATCCCGAAAAACGCTCCTAGGATGAGGGCGATCGGGGCGAGCCACTCGACTCCGATTCCGTCGATTTCGGCGCGCCCGTAGGTCGAGCCGTGATATTCCTCGGAGCGCAGTCCCCCCTTCGGCTGGTAAACCTTCAGGTGGTGGATCATGTGGTTCTTCGAGAGGAATTGAATTTTGTTCGAGTGGAGCAGAATATGAATAAAGTAGCCGGCGATCTCGGTGAAGAGGCAGGCTCCGACGATGGTGAGGAGAATGTTTAGGGCCATGGGGTCCTCCTTGGGGTCTGCCCCTATTGAATCAAGTTAGTTGAAAACTGTCAACATTGTTTACAGTTTTTGTTCTCGCAGGGGACTGGGCGTGTGCGCACCTTATGATGGGGATGGAGCGGGCGAAGGGAATCGAACCCTCGTTTGAAGCTTGGGAAGCTCCTGTTCTACCACTGAACTACGCCCGCGTACTTAATTCTTACGTCTATAATACATCGACGACTCAGTATATCAAACTACGCCGTAGCGGTATTCACGGCCGCCAGCGACTCCTTCACCTTCCCGATCGCTGCGTTGAGATCTCCGGAAACCCGGATCAAAACGGCCCGACGGCCTGCATCGCAAAGCGCTTCAAAGTCGCCGATGGCCTGGGCGCGAACCAATTGCTGAAACGACAGGTTCGCCCCTTCGATTGGAACTTCCGGGCCGTCATCACGCATAAAGACGACAAAGAGACCGTTGTCGGCACCGCCTTTATGGAGTTGGCCGGTCGAATGCAGATAACGCGGCCCATACCCGAATTGGCAGGCGGTGCGCAGCCTTTGGACGATGCTTTTTCGGAGCTCTTCAAATGGAGCTTCCAATGTTCCGATTTGGTCGGACGGCAGGAAGGCGAGAAGAGAGGCGTAGTCCCCCGCCTTCGCGAGTCCCCAGAAAGCATCGAGCGACGTAACTCCCGCAGCGGGTGAAAACGCGGTTTCCGCTTCGGGAACCGGCAAGGATCCCGTTTCCCGCAGTTGGGTCAGCAAGGCCTTCGTTTTATCTTTCGCGGCTTGGACATTGGGTTGGTCGAAA
>JBFIEP010000369.1:0-3625 GCA_041603335.1 Elusimicrobiota bacterium
GATCATCGAACTCGTCACCAAATACGCGCGCCTGAAAAACGAGGCATCGGGACGCGGCGTCCACCTTTCCCTTGTCACGACGCTCTCGACGATGAATGACGAGCGGTTTAAATTTCTCAACGATGAAAGGATCTCGGTCTGCACCTCGCTTGACGGTCCCCCGGAACTCCACAACAAAAACCGCATCTACCTGGGCGGCAACAGCCAGGAAAATACCGTCAAGTGGATCAAAAAATTCCTGACCTACGAATCCCCGCAAGGCCACAAACCCTTTAAACCCGGCGCACTGATGACGACGACGCGCCTCTCGATGGAATTCGGCACCCAGGTGATCGACCAATACGTTGACATCGGATTGCCGGGAATTTTTCTGCGGCCGCTCTCTCCCATCGGCTTTGCAAAACGCTCCTGGGACAAGATCGGCTACACCCCCGAAGAATATCTCGCGTTCTACCGGAAAAACCTCGACTACATCCTGGACCTCAACTATAAGGGGAAAAAATTCTTTGAACTCATGGCGCGGACCCTGCTGGTTAAAATCCTCGCTAATCGAGACCCCATCTACGTCGACCTTCGCAGCCCATCGGGCGCCGCGCTCGGGGTCATGGGATACGATTATGACGGCTCGGTCTATACCGGGGACGAAGCCCGCATGCTCGCGGCCGAGGGAAATTCGACCTTTAAGATCGGTCATGTCGATGAGAGCTCCTATAACGATCTCGTAAGCCACCCGCTCGTCAAAGCCGCCGCCGCCGCGACCTTTCTCGAGAATCAGCCCCTTTGCTCGCAATGCACGTATAAACCCTATTGCGGTCAGGACGCGACCTACAATCAACAAACGCAAAACAGCCTTTGGGGCCGCATGCCCGACAATGGGAGGTGTCAAATTTTCATGGGCGTGTTCGATATTATTTTTGAAAAACTCCAGGACCCGAAAGCGTTTGCTGTTTTTGAGAGCTGGCTCAAGGACCTTCCATAACATGGGCAGGCGAAAAGGAAGTAAATACTCCGACGAGGATCCCGAGCTCGACGAAGTCGCGCGCATCCGGGCAGAAGAGCTGAAGAACGTTCCCAAAAAGCTCTCTCCCTGCATTGAAAACGTAAAAGCCGGAATAGTCGCCTACTGCATGTGCGGGGAGAGCGAAAAAGACCCCTATTGCGACGGCTCCCACGCCCGGAAAAAGACCGGGAAATCACCCAAAATGGTCGAATTTGAGAAGGACAAAAAATTCGCTTGGTGCATGTGCAAGCGGTCGGAGATCGCCCCGGCCTGCAACGGGTCCCACGCCAAGTACCGGATGCTCAAAAAAGAACTCGAGAACAACATCGATACGTCCATGCACGATTCCACGCAAGGAAAGAACATCCGCATGGTTTCAGGCATGCGCGACAACCTTAAGGTCTGGCGCGACGATCAGAAAAAGATCGAAAAAGACAAGAAAAAAGACTCCAAATAACATTCCTGCCATTGACATGGGAAGGCTCTGCACATACCCTTAAGTTATGCCCCATCCAGACGCGACTCTCGATCAAATCAAACTTCAAAAAGGCCCCGATTACGTTCGCGCGCTTGAGGTCTTTGTCACCAACCAGTGCAACATGGGCTGCTCGAATTGCTGTGTGGCGACCTCGGAAGGCGCCTCCGATGCCGTCAGTCTGACCTGGAAAGATCTAAAACCCGCGCTCGATACCTTCATGGATGACGGCCAGACCCCTTATAAGGGGCAGAAGACGCTTGTCTACGCCGGCGGCGAATCGCTGATCATGTATCCGCTGATTCTGCAGTCGCTTGAGTATCTCCACGGGAAATTTAAAATGCCTCCCCACACCGAGGTCTATACAAACGGGTCGATGATCACACCGGAGATGGTCAGCACGCTTCAAAAGTACGACACGACCCTCATCTTTTCCCTCGACGGCGGAAAAGAAGGAAACGATTTATACAGGACATTCTCGTGCGCTCCGGAGAAATCCGTTTTTGATGAAGTCATGAAGCGCCTCGGCAATATTTCCAAGGAAGGCTGCGCGACCAACACCATTATGCACCCCGGCAATCTCGGGGGGCTCGTTGAGGCCATGGACTACTTCAATAAGATCGGCTTTGGTCAGATCGACATGTGGCTCGACTACCTCCACCTTTGGACGCCCTTTGAAGTAGCGGCGCTCGAAGACTTCATGAAGGAGTTTTCCGCCTACTACATCAAGCGCACCCGCGAGGAAGGCGTCATCCCCTTTAACGTTCCGATGATCAACCATGCCCTCTACAACGGGTCGGAACTCGCGAAGGGCCGGACCTGGTGGAAGAACTGCTTCCGTCTTGTGCTCGGCGCGGACGGGAATTATTACGACTGCGAAGGCGCCTTGCTTCTCCCGTACCAACGCATCGCCGAGTCAAACAACGTCAACCGGGCGTCGGAAGGGAAAGGCGTCGATTGGGCAGCCCGTCAGGCCTATATGGACGAAGCCGATATCTACATGGAATCGCTCGGCGCCGATGCCGACTGGCAGGACGTCTGCCCGCGCATGTATTACAAAGCGATGGGACTCATGGGGCAGGACTCGAAGCATATGGTTGAGAACCTGCACCGCACGTCGCGCGCATTCCTGATGGCTCTGGTAAAGCTGGCTGACGAACTTAAGGACAACGAAAGCTTCAAGCAAGCCTACCTCCAAAAAGTTCTCGACACGCCGGGCTGACATTCGTCACCTTCTCAACGATCACCCGTCCTTGAACGATAGGACTTGCGGGCCTATTATCACAGAATGGCACACCCGCACGCCTCTCCCGCCTGCGACAAACCCCAGACCGCGCCGGACTACGTCCGTTGTCTGGAGATTTTCATCACGAACCGCTGCAACATGGCCTGCGAAAATTGCTGCGTCAACACCTCGGCGCACAGCGACGGCTCCGTCCGTCTCGGCTGGGCCGACCTTAAAGCCGCGCTTGATATCTTTATGGATCGGGCCCAGGTTCCCTACGGCGGACAAAAAACCATCGTCTTCGCCGGCGGAGAAAGCCTCTTTGAATACCCGCTGATTAAACAAGCCGTTGAATATTGCCAGCGGTTTCCGATCCCTCCCCATTTCGAGGTCTACACCAACGGAACCGTCGTCAAACCCGAATGGATCACCGAACTTCGCCGCTGGGACGTGACCGTTATCTTTTCCATAGACGGGAATAAGAAAGGCCATGATGCCGCCCGCAAACTTGCCCACGCACCGGATTTATCCGCTTACGAAGTCGTCATGGAGAAACTCGGGGACGTCGCAAAGGAGGGCTGCGCCACCAACACCGTCCTGCGTCCTGAAAATCTCGACGGCGTCATCGAAGCCTTTGACACCTACGCGGCGATGGGCTTTAGACAAATCGACATGTGGCTCGACTATCTCCACATGTGGACCCCCGAGCAAACGGAAATGCTCGAAGCCTTCATGAAAAACTTCAAGACCTATTACGCAAAGAAAACTCTTACAGACGGCGAAATCCCGTTCATGGTCCCCATGATCAATCACGCCCTGTACAACGGAACCGAACTTGCCCGGGACCGCACTTGGTGGAAAGACTGCTTCCGCCTGATCCTTGGCGCCGACGGTCACTTCTATGACTGCGAGGGCGCGCTGCTGC
>JBFIEP010000370.1:0-3620 GCA_041603335.1 Elusimicrobiota bacterium
CGCCGCCGGGGATCGTGCTCGCGACGGACTGGTCGAGCACGGGTTCCCCGGCGTCGAATCGCGTGTCGCCGGGGGCGCTGATCGCGATCTTCTCGTGGAAGTTGCTGAAGTCGGCCTTGACGTCCTGGTCGTCGACCGCGGCCACGCCGATGGGATCGGACTTCATGGCCGGGTACTCCTCGGGCTCGCAGCGGTTCAGGTTGCCCGCGGCCGCGACCACGACCACGCCCGCCGCTGAGATCCCGATGCCCTGTTGGCCGCGGCTCATGCGCAGACGATGAAATTTGGATCCGTAAAGGAGTTTGGCGAAAATTTTGGGGATCTGTTCGCGGACGATGCCGGGGCCGTAATCAATAACGGTAATGATAAATCGTTTTGCCTGGCTGGGGTTGACTTTATGTCCCTTTGCGTCGGGGGCTACCTCGATGATGACATGGACCTCGGGAAGGATATGGGCTTCTTCGCTCGCATCCAGAGCGTTGTCGACCGCTTCTTTAACGCAGGTCAGCATCGCCTTGCGGGGACTGTCGAATCCGAGCAGGTGGCGGTTCTTCGTGAAAAATTCGGATACGGATATTGAGCGCTGCCGGTCGCCCATCTCTTTGGCGGTAGCGCCTCGGGTCGTTTTCTTTGTTTTAGCCATTACGGGGGGAATCATACCAATTGTTTTTAAAATTGCTCTCAAGAAAGGCCCTCCCCCGTCCGGGGGAGGGCCCTCTTCCTGTGAATCGTTATGCTTCTCTAGCGGACGAGTTTTCCGGCATCCACCATCCCGTGACCTTGGTTCGGTCCGGCGATACCCGGGATTTTCGCCGCTGCGGCGATCATTGCTTTTCGCACCGCATCCACGCCGTGGACGCCTTTTGCCGCAACCGCCAATGCGGCAAGGCCTGCCGCATGCGGCGAGGCCATCGAGGTACCGTCGAGCTTTCGGTAGCCGCCGCCTTTCCAGGTTGAGTCAACCTTGACGCCGGGGGCGACGAGATCGACTTCCGGGCCTCGGCTCGAGAAGCTTGCGCCGCGGTCATTGGAATCCGAAGCCGCAATCGCGATGGTTCCCGGATACGCGGCGGGATAACCGACCTTCCCGCCGTTGTTTCCGGCGGCCGCAACGATTGTCAGGCCTGCCGCTGCCGCTGCTTTGACCGCATCAGCCATCGCCTCGGTGGTTTCATCGCCGCCTAAGCTCATGTTGGCGACATCCATTTTGTTCTCAACAGCCCATTGGATTCCCGCGATGACGCTTTCGTAGCTGCCGCGTCCTTGAGCGTCGAGAACTTTGACGCCGTAGAGGCTGACATCCGGTGCGACTCCAACGACGCCTTTGTCATTGTCGGCCGCCGCGATAGTGCCCGCGACGTGGGTCCCGTGGCCATGACCGTCTTTCCAATCATCGTCGCCCATGGCTGAAAATCCGCCGAGGACATTGAGTTCCGAGTGCCCGCCGTCGACGCCTGTGTCAATGACTGCGAGTTTCACGCCTTTCCCCCGCGTCACAGCCCACGCGTCGGACGCGTTGACGCGTTTAATGCCCCACGGAACGCGCTGCTTCCCGTCTTCGGGTTCATCGGGAGTCGGGCACGGGTAGCCGGGGGGCCACCAGTCCGGGCAGCCCTTCGCCGCCGGAATCTGCAAAGCGGGACGCGGTGTCATCGCGGGCAATGCCGCGGCACCATAAAGCCAGTTTCTCATTCCGTCGGCTTCGACCCGTTTCACTTCGGTAAACGAATTCAGACTGCGTTTGAAGTTCGCGGATTTTACCTTCGGCGTGATCACGGCGACGGCGTCGATCAGCCAGAGATCCCGCACGACAGATCCGCCTGCCGCGACGATCACTTCACCGCGTCGTGCGGCGGACACGCCTTTTTTAAAAACAACGATGCTGCGGTCAATGCCTTCTTCTTTGGCGACAACGTCTGCGACGGCGGCGCCGTTAGTCTTGGGCAGTTCAGACCGCAATGCGGCTTCACGTGCTTCCGATATTACAGAGATGGCGTCCGCCTGTCCTTGATCGAAATTGATCTTTTCTGCAGACGCCGTAAGGGCGGTACCCAGCATGAGTGCCGCCGCCAGCTTTATGTTTAGTGTCATTTTCACCTCCACCTGGCATGAAAGTAGCATAGAAAAGACCATGAGGCCTAGATTCTATTTAGGCCCAAGGGCCTACAGCGGGAAGCGCGACCCGCCGCCGCTTTGGTATAGTTCTCGCTGTGGACGCAATTCTTTTGGGATTTGGCATCCCCCCGGCCCTGATTCAATTTCTCAAATACGCCCTTGCGGGTGTGGTTGGGACGGTGATTCATATCGGTTTATTCCATGCGATTGCGTGGAAGTTATTCCCCGCGCTGCAGGAGACCGACTGGGCCGTTAAGCTGCTCAAAATCGAGATCACTCCCGTTGACCTTATAACGCGCTCCCGGAACTCGATGATCGCCAATTTCGGCGGATTTATGGTCACGAATTTCATTGTCTATGTCATTAACGTGATCTGGGTGTTTGAGGCGGGGAAATATTCCTGGTGGATTGAGCTTCTCCTCTTTTACGCCGTATCAAGCATCAGTATGGTGATTGGTACAAGTACCATGGGATTTCTGATCCGCCGTTTCGGCATGTTGACGTCATACGCCTTCTGCGCGAATCTTGTTTCAGCGCTGCTCATCAATTTCGCGGCGCGTAAATACTTCATCTTCAACGGCTGAGCCGCCTCGTGATCGATATTGACCGCGTCCGGGAGGAAACCAGGGCCGTGAAGTCCCTGATTCATTTCAATAATGCCGGCGCCTCCCTTGTCCCGGATTCCGTCTTAAAGGCAACGACGGATTATCTGACCCTCGAATCGGAAATCGGCGGGTACGAAGCGTTCGATCAGTGTTCCGATGCATTGGAGGGGATTTATACCACCGTCGCGAACTTCATCAAGGCGAAGCCCGATGAAATCGCTTTGCTTGAGAATGCAACAAGCTCGTGGGACATGGCCTTTTACTCGATTGATTTTAAAGCGGGCGACACGGTCATTACAGGGGAGATTGAATACGCCAGCAATTTTTTAGCCTTCCTCGATATGTCCAAAAAAAAGGGGATTAAAATCGAGGTAATCCCGCGGGCGGAGGACGGCCCGATTTGCCTTAAAACCCTCCGGCAAAAAATAGACGACCGGACAAAGTTAATTGCCGTTAACCATGTCCCGTCGCATACGGGTTCGGTATTCCCGGCAAAGGAGATCGGAAAAATTGCGAACGAAGCCGGGGTCCTTTATCTGCTCGATGCGTGCCAGTCCGTCGGCCAAATTCCCATTGATGTAAACGATATCGGCGCTTCTTTCCTTTCCGCGACGGGTAGAAAATACTTGAGGGGTCCCCGGGGGACGGGGTTTCTCTATGTGAAGAAGGATGTCCTTGAGACGCTAAGCCCTCCCTTTATTGATTTGTACTCGGCGCATTGGCTGAGCCGGGACAGTTTCTCCTTCCGCGACGATGCGCGTCGGTTTGAGAATTGGGAAAGCAGTGCGGCCTTAAGGCTCGGGCTTGACGCGGCAATCAAGTACGCCGACCATCTCGGGATTGAAGATATTTGGGAGCGGGTGCGGAACCTAGCCGGGAGTGTCAGGCGGAAATTAGCCG
>JBFIEP010000371.1:0-3611 GCA_041603335.1 Elusimicrobiota bacterium
AGGCTCTTTATGTCTACGAATCGAAAACTGGTTTATTTCTTTGGAGGGGGTGCTACCGAAGGCCGTTTTGACATGAAGGACCTTTTGGGGGGAAAGGGAGCCGGGCTCGCGGGAATGTCTCGAAGCGGTGCCCCGGTTCCCGAGGGTTTTACGATTACAACCGATGTCTGCCGGAAATATTATTTTTCCTCAGAATCCCGCCTTTTTAAAGCGGTTCCCGGGTTTAAAAAACAATTTGACGAGGGATTGGAAAAACTCGAAAAAGTCTCGGGGAAAAAGCTCGGGGACCCGAGTAATCCTTTACTGGTCTCGGTGCGTTCCGGCGCTAAATTTTCTATGCCGGGAATGATGGATACGATTTTAAATTTGGGACTCAATTCGTCCTGTGTCGAGGGGTCGGCTGCGTTAACGGGTGATAGGCGTTTTGCCCTGGATAGTTACCGCCGCTTTATCCAAATGTTTGCGGATGTCGTTCGAGATACCGGAAAGGAGAGGTTTGAGGAAATTTTGGATGCTGAAGTGCGCCGGGTCGGGGTCTCTTCGGATCGGGAGTTGAACGAGGTTTCTTTGGAACGGGTTGTCGAGCGCTATAAAGACCTTTACCGGGTTTTAACAAAAGACGAATTTCCCGAGGACCCCCGTGAACAATTAATAGCAGCGATCGAAGCTGTTTTCCGTTCGTGGAAGAACGCCCGCGCCGTTACCTATCGGAAGGCCAATAATATCTCCGACAAATTATGCACCGCCTGCAATGTTCAAAAAATGGTTTTTGGAAATATGGGAGCGGATTGCGGAACCGGGGTCGGGTTTACGCGCGACCCCGCATCAGGCGAAAAAGTTTTCTATGGAGAATATCTAGCCAATGCCCAGGGGGAAGATGTTGTCGCGGGAATCCGGACCCCGCTTCCTATTTCCAACCTCGCCGAAACCCATCCGAAAGCAAACCGGGATCTCATTAAAATAACGAAGCGGCTCGAAAAGAAGTATCGCGATATGCAGGACTTCGAGTTTACCGTCGAACAGAAAAAACTCTACATCCTGCAAACACGCGTCGGTAAGAGAACTCCATTGGCCGAGCTTCGTATTGCCGTTGATATGGTTCGGGAAAAATTAATAACGAAACAAGAGGCGCTTTTGCGGGTGCGGCCCGAATCCTTGGACCAATTGCTCAAGCCGATCTTCGATGCGGAGGAACGAAAAAATCATCGGGTATTGGCGAAAGGGCTTCCCGCCGGGCCGGGAGCGGCCAGCGGCCGAATCTTTTTTACAGCGGAGGCGGCGGTGGCCGCCGCTCCGCGCGGTCCTGTCCTGCTCCTTCGGGCGGAAACCAACCCCGATGATATCGCGGGCATGATGGCGGCTGAAGGGATTCTGACCGCAACGGGAGGACTGACCAGCCACGCCGCAGTCGTCGGCCGTGGTATGGGAAAGGTGTGCGTGGTCGGATGCGGCGCGGTTAGGATTGACGGCCTTTCTGTCCATATCGCCGGTCATCGATTTGAGGCAGGGGACTATCTCTCCTTGGATGGATTTACCGGCGAGGTCATCGAAGACGAGGTGAGCACGCAGCCCTCCGATATCCTGCAGATTCTCCTCGGGAAGATGGATCCGAAAGAATCTCCGATATTCGCCTATTACGAGCAATTGATGAAATGGGCGGATCAGACCCGGCGGCTTGGTGTCAGGGCGAATGCGGACCGCCCTGAAGAAGCGTTAGTCGCGCGGGCTCTCGGAGCGGAAGGGATCGGGTTGTGCCGAACGGAGCATATGTTTTTCGGAGAGAAGAGAATCTCGCGGGTCCTTGCGATGATCGTCGCTCAAACCCCTCAGGAACGGCGCCAGGCTCTTGATGCGCTCTATCCGATGCAGAAAAAGGACTTCAAAGAAATTCTCAAAGCGATGGAGGATCTTCCCGTGACCATTCGAACCTTGGATCCGCCCTTGCATGAATTTTTACCGCACGACAACGAGGAGGCGGAACGCCGGGCGCGTGCTGCGAATTTGGATCCGAATGCGGTGTGGGAGGCAAGCCGCCGCTTAAAGGAAACAAACCCGATGTTGGGGCATCGGGGCTGCCGCTTAGGGACGACGCATCCGGAAATTACCGAGATGCAGGCAGGCGCGGTACTCGCGGCGGTTGCTGAGCTGCGTGAAGAGGGTGTCAAAACATACCCTGAAATCATGATCCCCTTGGTGGGGACGGCCGCCGAATTCAAGGGGCAGGCTAAAATTGTACGAGACGCTTCCGAGAGGGCTTCCGGCAAGCGAAAGGGAGGCTATAAACTCGGAACGATGATCGAGGTTCCCCGGGCGACCCTCGTAGCGGGTGAGATATCAGAAACGGCAGACTTCTTTTCTTTCGGGACAAACGATCTGACGCAAATGGTATTCGGGTATTCGCGCGATGATTACGGGAAATTTATCGATGCCTATCTGGACAAAGGAATTTTGCCGATGGATCCCTTTCAGACGATTGATCGGGAGGGGGTGGGCCGCTTGGTGAAGCTGGCTCTGGACGAGGCAAGGAAACTAAATCCGAAGTTTAAGGCCGGTGTCTGCGGGGAGCATGGAGGAGACCCGGCTTCAATCGGATTTTTCCATGAGATCGGCTTGGACTACGTGTCATGCTCCCCCTACCGGGTCCCGGCGGCCCGGCTCGCGGCGGCCCAGGCCGTCGTCGCCGGAAAAAATGGAGGAGAACCGGATAAATAGAGGAGTTGGCAAAATAAATTTTCACAAAACGAATTTATTTCGCGCTGACGGCGCGACGTTTTGCGAATTGCATACGGCCGCAATTCACAAAACTCGAGCCAGCAAATATTCTGCTCCAGTCTATTCTCAAGGCCCACAGACCAAATCGGTATAAATTCGTCGCGATCACAACCCACCCCACTCACCTTCGCGTTCCTCAGGAAAGAGGTTGTCCCAAATGTCCAGATCTTTCAGATGGGGCTGGAGCAAGCATTCCTCCGACGGGAGGATGCTCTATTTCACAAATTCTAAAGCAAAAATGATGCTGTTTCGGGCTTTGTTAATTGCGTCCGTATGCAATTGACAAAGCACAGCGCACGCAGCGCTGAACACGATCCGTGTCTCGGTGCACCGTGCTCTGCTGCTTTAAAAGGAGACGCAACAATCGCAACGACAATTGTTCAATCTTCTCGGCCAGCAGAAGCGGTCGCCATGTAAGGTCCAAATAATTAGACTGCCTGGCAGTAACGTTGCATATATAAGGTCGCTATGCCAAAAAAAGCGTTACGAAAGCGACAGTTTGCGGCCGTCGACGGCAATGAAGCCGTGGCCAAAATAGCATATCCGCTCAGTGAAGTCGTGGCGATCTACCCCATTACTCCTTCCTCGGCGATGGGAGAACTCGCGGATTCCTGGGCGAGTTCCCGAATTCCGAATCTATGGGAATCGGTGCCTCGAGTGGTTGAAATGCAGAGCGAAGGGGGCGCCGCCGGAGCGATTCACGGCTCCACGACGATCGGCGCATTAACCACAACCTTTACCGCGTCCCAGGGCCTCTTGCTGATGATCCCCAATCTGTACAAGGCCGCTGGGGAATTATCCCCGCTCGTGATTCATATCGCGGCCCGCTCGATTGCCAC
>JBFIEP010000372.1:0-3591 GCA_041603335.1 Elusimicrobiota bacterium
CGCCAAACAGCTGCTGGGCTCCAGCCAGGAGCTGCAGCGGAAAACCGCGATGCCAAAGATGTTTGTATTCCGTCGCGCCGATAGGATCGAATACGGGGAGGTCGCACTGATACATGCGCACTGAAGGTTTTTCCTCAAGGATCAGGCTGGGCCCCCAGCCTTCAAAGGGAATATTGTCATCGTCGACAGTGGCGACAAGATCGGCACCGGCATCGTGCGCGAGAAGAAATCCGAAATTCCGGCGCTGTATGCAGTTCCATCCGACGGCGTCCGACAGCGGCTTGTCGTAGGCTTCTTGTTCTTCCGGCCCCACGTAGCGTCCTCGTTTAAGTTGATAATCGCTTGGCGTTTTCTTATCGCCAATAACAATGAGGTCCCAGTCCTCGAGAGCGTCGAATTTTTCAATGGCCTCGGTGGGAGGGTTGATTGTAGTGGTGACGATGATCTTTTTCAAAATTTAACTCCGGGAAGTCGTTGTCCGGGATTGAGGCCGAGTAGCTCCCGGAGAAGATAACCTAACATATGAGTCCCGCCTGAGAGTGCTCCGAAATGCGTGTCTCCGTAAAAACGGGGTTTTTCCACAGCGGGGATATCGATGCGGGAGTGGCGCAGTTTGTAGGAGCGTATCGCCATCGAGAGATCAACCGAATGTCCTTCTTCTTCTATGTTCATGTCGAGAAACGATTGTTTATCGAAGCCTTTTACTCCGTGAAGGATGTCCGTTAGGTAATTCCCCTCCCGCCGCCAGACCAATGCAATAAACCACCCGACGATTTGAACGAACCATTTCCGATGGCGGATCCAATTCGAGTCTTCCTCGTTATGGGCGCCTTGCATGTTGCGGCTTGCAATCACGAGTTTATGCCCTTCTTCAAGAGCCTTTCGGAGATCGGAGACGATTTCCAGGGGAAGGGTTCCCTTTGGGAAGAAAACAACAAGTGCATCCCCGGTCGCAACGCGTGCCGCGTGTACGTACCCCGCGCTTAGACCTTTTTTGGGCTGAATGTGAACGGGGATTCCGCGCTCCTTCATAAACTCGACGGTCCCGTCTTTTGAGTTTCCATCGACGCAGAACACTTCGTGAAATCCCTCGGTCGGAACGGAGGGGACGTCCCGTTCGCATCCTTGGCGTTCGTTAAAAGTCAGGTAGCAGAGTGAAACGCGGGGTTTGCTCATGTTTGTTTCCGGATTCGGGAGATTAAGTTTGACGCTCCGAGCGTTATAAACAGGCTCATAATCGGAATGAGCGGTGTTGTGTAGCGTGGGAGTCCCATCGTGAATATGTGGATATTGGTGTAGGCAATCATGAGTGCCAGCAAAGACAGCGGGAGGGACCCTAGGTTAATGAAAATCCCCCATAGCATGATTCCAAGCAGCGTGAATTCCAGGAGTTTCATTAACACCTTTGATCCCGCGAAGTAATAGTCGCCGCGGGCGATATAGGTATTAAAACTCTCGTTCGAATTAAAAAGCACTTCCGCCCATCCGGCCGATAACCAGAGATTTCGCAGACGCCCGATGCAGTAACGGGCATAGCGGGTTGGGGAGCGCCGGATGTTTTCGAGGGCAAGCTTGCGCGAGTGAGGTCCGATTTCGGGATCGTGGGTTACGTAGTAGGTCCGCATCGGTTCGGGCAGAAGAATGTCGGGGATGATTCCATCGACGCCGACCGAGCCTTGATAGAGTGTGTGCCACCCCATGCCGTCTTCAAACGGAACGATGCGGCCGAAATGAACCCAATTGCGAACGGTCCATGGAATGACAAAAATGTAGGTGCAGGCAAAAAATAAAACAATGTGCTTGGGATTGGGACGTCGGGGAAACAGGAACCAGGCCGCCGCGGCCAGAAGAAAAGGAAAGAACATGAACGTCGAGCGAACCGTTAAGCTGATCCCGAGCACAATCCCCGTCAGAGCCCAGCGCTTTAGTTTATCGGGCTCTTCGGTGAGCCGGACCAGCATCCATGCGAGGCCTGTCAGCAGCAATAGAAAAGGCGTTTCAATTCCGATGTCGAAGTTTAGGGGAATTAGAGAGGGGTTGAGTACGAGAAGCCATACGGCGACGAGGGCCTGCCGTTCGGATACGAGCCGTAACGCGAGCCGGTAGGTGAGCATGACTCCCGCCGTCATAAAGGCAAGGCATAAAACCGTAATCGGGAAAAGATTGGTGTAGCTCCCGCAGAGTGTGAAAACAGCGGCAATAACAAGAGGAAATCCCGGAAGACGGAAAGCGGAGGGTTCCGGTCCGTTAAAACCCAAGACGCCGTATTCGAGAAAGTTGGCGGCCATGTTCGTGTATTCCCCGGGGACCGCGATTCCGAAGTCGGGAGTGATAAGAGTCACCCAAACACGCAGCAGGCATCCGCCCGCGAAGGCGAACCAGAATTGCTTCGGAAATAGAGAAAGCCACTTCCTCATAGTCATGAAGTGGTGGGATTCTATAATATCGGCGTCAGACTGCGGCTAGTTGTTTGCGGCGTTTGATTTCTTGATCGCGGAGAACGCGTTTCAGTGTTTTATTAAGTGCGTTCTTGGGGAGTGATTCGACGATTTCCGCCAGCTTTGGGCGTTTGTAGGCATCGAAGTTCTTCCGGCAGAAATCAAGGATATCCCCCGAGGCTGCCTCGGTGCCTTGCCGCAGAACGACAAACACCTTGATGGTTTCATCTTGTGTTTCGTCCGGAACTCCGAGGACCGCGCTTTCTGCGATGGCTGGATGTTCCGCCAATTTCTTTTCGATTTGCGCGGGGAATACCTTGAGCCCCTTAACGATGATCATGTCCTTGATCCGATCGCAAATATGGAGATAATCATCTCCATCAAGCAAGCCGATATCGCCTGAACGGAACCATCCGTCGGCATCAATCGCAGCACGTGTGGCGCCGGGGTTGTTTAGATAGCCTTTCATGACATTCGGGCCCTTAATAAGAATCTCACCTTCGTCTCCGATTTCAGCTTCTTCACCTTCCTCGTTGACAATCTTAATTGAAACGCCGTCTACCGCTTTCCCCACGGAGCCGACACGCGCTCCGCCGATCGGGTTAAGCGTCGCGGCGGGCGCGGTTTCAGTGAGTCCGTAGCCTTCCGTGATTTCAATGTTAAAGGCTTCACGAATTGAGTCATGAATCTGCTGGTTAAGGGGCGCGGCACCCGAAATAGCAACCTTAACGCTGTCGAGAAAGCCGCCTTTTTGGATGGCTTGCCGGTAGCCGGCTTCCGCGTTGCTGAGCAAGGCGTACACCTGGGGAACCGAGCAGAAAACGCTAATCGCGTGTTTTTTCATCTGACCGAGCCACGGTTCGGGCGGAGCCACGTTGGCTGCGATAACAATTTTTGCCCCCAGGCGCAGCGGAAGAAGCACGCAGGCGGTCCAGCAGAATGTGTGGAACATCGGAAGCAGGGCAATCCAGTTGTCTTCCGACGTGAGTTTTAAATCTTTCTCGACAGCCATGCAGTTAGACACCAGGTTGCGGTGGGTCAGTTCCACTCCCTTGGGTTCGCCGGTCGTTCCCGACGTGTAGAGAACCATAAGGGTGTCATCGACCGAGGCTTGGACGGTTTCGATGAGCGGATCGTTGGCTTCAACGAAGTC
>JBFIEP010000373.1:0-3567 GCA_041603335.1 Elusimicrobiota bacterium
GCCACCAGCTGAGCGACAAGGAACTTAGCGACGACAAAAAACTCAACGCTCTTGAAGCGCAGCTCGAGAAAGAGGCCATCACATCGGGAACCTGGATTCCGGGCTGGGCATCCGGGGCCGCTTCCTACCTTGGAAAAGAATTTAAAACCCCGCCGGACTTTATCGATAAGAAGTTCGTCCAGTACAACAAATATCTTAAAGACCTTGATGGTGCGCTCGCGATTTATAAATCGCGCATCGCTTCTTTTAAAGGGGCCGATACGGTTACCAACGATCAGCTCACCCAGTTAAAGAAGCAGGAATTTCTCGTTTCGCGCTACATGGCGTTGACCCAGATGGAGGCCCTTAAGGTTCAAACCGAGTTCATGCTCGAGACGTTGAGCTACGAGGCCAAGGTCGAGCAGCGCGTCTTGAAAGACGGTTCGGGCAACGAAGTGATCGACCCCGAAACGGGAAAGCCCAAGATGGTATCAGCCGGTGTGCGTTTGAAAACGGTAAAGCTGTCCCCGGATTCATTGAACTATGTCAAGGCGGTACGCTCGGCCGGCATGGGACCTGAAAAGCAGCGCCAGATGTTTGAGCAGTGGCATAAAATGGCAAGGCGTTTTGCGCGGTTGTCGGCGGTATACAACAACGTTGGAACGCAGCTTGAGCATGCCGATATCAACTCGAAGCTGGCAACGCCTAATCGCGCCCTTCGTGCCGCCGAGGCGGAACTTCAAGTTCTTCAACGGGACTACTCCAACCTTATGCAGATGCCGCAGTTAATGAAGTTTTCCCATGAACAGGCGGGTAACGGTAAGTTCGATCTCGGGGATTTGTGGCATTTGACTCCCAAGGTTACCCATTGGGCTCTCCAAGCGGCGGACGCGGTGCCGGGTTTAAGAAAGGTTTACGGGATGGGTTGGGTCGGAGACTATGTCGACGCACGGGCGGAAATTGCCAAGGTGTCTCCGAAAATCGAGGGGGTTGTCAATCTGCTTGCCGAAGGGAAGTTCCGCGATGCGGCGATCGCGGTTGTAAACGCCGATACCGACGCGCATGCGACCCATATAAAGGTCGGAATCAACACCAAGTATGACGATATTAAGTTGACCGATCGGGCAGCGGCTGTCCTTTCCAAGTATCAGAAGAATCTCGCGACGGTTCAGCAAGTTAACATGTATACCGGTATCCCGATCGATATCGCGAAGTGGAGCCTTGTCTTAGGCGGCGGCTCACGGATATTCTCGAAAATCGCGAAGACCGGACACTATCTCGCGGCGGGTCGAGCGGCTGAGGCCGGGAAGCAGGTGGGTGCCTTCCGCCGGGGTATCGGTGAGACGTTTAAGCAGGTTCATCTCCGGTTCGATACCTTGGGTCCGGAGTTTAAGACCAATATTTTTAAAGACACGGGTTATCGTATTGCAAACGCCGGTTTGCGTGTTACTTCCTTTGCCGCGATGATTGCCCCCATCGGCGGTTCCGTTACCGTTCTCCAGCACCTTTACGACGGCGAGAAATCGCAGTTCGGCAGTGTCGGGGAGGCCATCGGACAAGGCAGCGTGCACACCATGAAGTGGGCCGCGGAGAATCCGTGGATTCTCTTCTTCAACCTTCCCTATACCGCGTTCTCAGGCACCAAGGGATCGGGAATCGCTGAGTCCTTGGCCAATCGCGGAATCATTGGAAACACCTGGGCAGCGGGGGTTCGCACAACGCAAGGTGTCGCGAATCTGGCCCGCCGCAGCAAGGCGTTCCTGACGGGGCAAACTTTCACGCGGGCTACGTTTGCCGATGGAGTACTTGCCAAGACCGCACTCAACGGAAAAGGTGCGACGAATTGGCTTAACAAGCTAGCGGAGAGAAAGTACGGAGGGGGCGCTGCGGCGGGAACGCTGAAATTCCTTCGGGCAGGAGTCACCAATATCGATCATGTCGGTAAGTTCTGGGCGGTGGGCCAAACAGCGGGTTACGTCGGTCACCATCTCGGACACAATTTGCGAGGACTTCAGCTAAATAAGGGTCCGGGCTATGATGAAGAAGGAAATGAATTAGAGGGAGATTGGCTCTACCGGAACGTTTACGACAAGGTGACGCCCCGCTATGAGGCGAATGCGGAACGCCGTATTAAACGCGCGATCCAGGATCAGCATTATTGGGCGGAATCCTACGTATGGATGCTGCTTCCGATGCATCCTGCCCAGACGAATGAAGCGCAGGATGCGATGCGTAATCAAATCGGCGTCGAGCAATATCTGAAGGCAAAGGATACGGCGACGCTTCTCAAGCTTGCAAACGCCGACCCGATGGGTGAAGGGGCAAAGGCTTTGACCCTGCTCCACTACCAGAAACCGCCGCTCTTTCAGCGCATTATGACGATGCGGTTTGGCCGCAAGCTTCAGGCTAACGAATTTTTTGCGACGACTGATGCGATTGAGGCCGCGACCAAGCGCCTGTTGCGTAACGAGGTTAAGGAGATTGCGGGTAAAGATCCCCACACGTCCCCGTGGGAATACCTCGAGCTCTTAAAAATTGAGGGTGACGGGAAGCTCGGACGGATTCGAATGCGCGAATTTACGCGCAACGCTTTGATCGAGCAGGCAGAACTCGGTTTCCGCGAAAACCCGAAACACGCCAGAGAGATTCTGAAGCGCAATCCGGCGGAAATCTACAAAGGCCTCAAGATTGATCGCCCGATGCTCGAAGAGGTCGCTCAAATTGTTTCCAAAATCTCGAAGGGGGGCGGAAAGTCTAATCCTTTCAAGGCGACAGAATTTAAAGCGACCGTCGAAAAGGCGAGGGAGATTTTGAAGCCCTTCACGGAATCGCGAACCGCCCGTGATGCGGCAGCGAAGACGCTTCGGGCGGAGCTCGAAGTCCTCAATAAAAACGGGGACCGCTCCCAGGCGATGAAGGATTTTCTTGAGAAATTCACCGATTCGGGTGAGAAGTGGGCTGTTGAGAGTAAGGCTAAGGACGGCAACGTCGAGCACTACAGCGAGGTACTTAAACGGGCTAAGGCCGAGATCGAACAAACAAGCGGCCTGAAGAAAGGCGAGCTCGAGGCTGTTAAAACAGCGATTAAATACATGGAAGGGGTTGAGGCCCGCTTCAACTACTTTAATAATGGAGAAGCCTTTGTCGGACGGGCGGGGGAGGCTTTTGACGTTGCCACGAATAAGGCGAAGGATATTCCGAATTCCTCGCGCCTAAGTACGGAATTGGAAGGATTTAAATCCACGGTCGATGGATTCCTTAAAAACGAGGGGTTTGTAGAAAGCGGCGGCGGGATTCGGACCAGCGGCCGCGACCCACGGCTTACGGTGAAGGGAAAAAATGCCGCCGAGCGTCTGTCTCCCAATCCCGGCTCCGGGGATGGTTTTTCAACACTCGTGAAGCAGCTTAAGAGCCGCTTGATTGAGCTCGAAGCGGATGCGACGGTTCATAAAACCGATTTGAATGTCCTTTCCGAATTCGTGAAAAATGTTGAAGGTTCGCCGTGGCTTTTGCGCAACTCAAAGGGATTCAACCTCCAGGGCTGGCGCGGTGTCCAGTTTGAATCGATGACATGGTTTATGCGCTCGC